>NC_019748.1:1952500-2255000 GCF_000317575.1 Stanieria cyanosphaera PCC 7437
ATTTGCCACTCTGTTGAAGATGATTATGAATTGCTTGTAAAACTTTTGCCTTTCCTGCTGGTGATTGCATCGTAAGAATAGCTTCAGCTAAGACATAATCAAACTTTTCTGTAATCTTATCTAAATGAAAGATATCACCCTCAATAATTGTTATCCGATCTTCTAAACCAGCATTTTTAATGTTTTCTCTGGCTTTAGCAACACTTTCGGGATTTTTTTCGATTCCCACAACCCGAACATCAAAACGTTTCGCTAGGGAGATAGCACTTTCGCCAAAACTAGCTGCTAATTCTAATACTGTTTCTCCTGGTTGGAAATTAGCCCAAGTAAATAGTTGTTCGGTGGCTTTTCTTCCCCCAGGACGTAAAATCTTTTTACCTGCTGCTGCTAAAGTTTGATGACCAGGTGCAGTGGCAAGATTTAGAGTGGCTGTCATGAGTTTTATCCCCAACTCGATACTCTTACTTTGACATCAAGTTTTAGTCCCGTCTTTGAGGTAGCTCATGTTGGAGTGTAAAGTTTTGTTATGTTTGTCTTTTGTCCTTATGTAATTGGTTATTAATGAGCAAACATAGCAATTTATTTTTATAATCGTACAAATTGAATCATTCAAGACAAATATGGCTATTTTTACTCCAAAAACCTTAAAATTAATTACATATTTCCCCAAAATATTTATTTGCTTAGTTTTAAGCTCATCAGTATCTTTAATATTATGTCCATCTAAAAAAGTATTAGCAATCCCACATTTAGTTTCAGGTACAAAAATTTTAGCTATGGGTGTGGATGAATGCAAAGCTAGAGCTACACAAGCAGGAACTATAGCATTCACAAGTGAGAAATCATCTGAATCTGACTTAGGTTTTCAACTATTTGGTTATACATCACTAAGTTCAGTAGTTATTTATTGTATTGAAAGACCAGAAAGAACAGTTGTTACTATTACTACTAGCTCTGATTCAAGTGATGAGCATTTTGGCAATGCACCTGCTCTTTATCGCAGAATTTGGTCATTTATGGAAACTGATATGTGGAAGTAAATGGAATAATAAGTTTTGGTATTCGATTTTTATAAATTTAGTTAACAAAAGAAACTCAACAACTTTTTATTTAATTAATTCTGTTACTTCAATGCGATCTGTGAAAAAAAGCGATCGCCTAAAATTAGGGGATGAAAGTTAGAGATATAATCAAACTAATCGAACAAGATGGATGGTATCTAGCTCGAACGCGAGGCAGCCATCGTCAATACAAACATCCTATTAAATCGGGTTTGGTCACTGTACCAGGAAAACTAAGTGACGATTTGGCTGTAGGAACACTAAACAGCATATTAAAACAAGCGGGTTTGAAATAATGCAATATTTAATTGTGATTGAAACAACAGAAACTGGTTATTCTGCCTATTCTCCCGATTTACCAGGTTGTGTTTCCACTGGCGCAACTCGTGAGGAATTAGAACAAAATATGCGTGAAGCGATTGAATTTCATCTTGATGGATTGAAGGCAGAGAATTTAGAAATTCCACAACCCACAACCTCATCAGCTTATGTAGAAGTTGCAGCCTAAGTATAAAACGCTTTATTCTGCATTTAAAACATAGAATTTCATGAAAATATTTACCTCAATTGTTGAGCGAGATTTGGATACTAATTTTTACGTTGGTTATATCCCAGGATTTAAAGGCGCACATTCTCAGGGAAAAACTTTAGACGAGTTAAAGGAAAATATACGAGAAGTAATTGAAATGTTGTTAGAAGATGAAAATATAATCTTTGACAGAGAGTTTGTAGGTACACAACAGATTGTGGTCTAATGATTAATGAGTAATATTCCTGTTTTAAAACCACAAGAAGTTGTCAGGATTTTAGAGAATCTGGGATTTCTAGAAGTGCGTCAAAAGGTTCACATAAGCAGTTTCGATTATTTGATTAACTGGTATTGGTTACCTTGGAATATCGCCAAAAGAGCGATCGCTTAAACTTGAAAGATGAAATTTACAGATAAACAAATATATTTACAGCATTTTTAAGTAATACGCCCAAAACACCTAAAACTAAACTTTTATAATTTAAAAGTAATACATTTGACTTGGGGATTCTGTCTATAGATGGACGTGACAATTCTGTTAAATTGACTACACTACAGTCTAAATACATTCACTTGAGAGATTGGTTAGGTTTTCGTCTCAATCAATCTGGCGGTGAGTTAATAGAAAACGATCCTCAGTAACATTCTATGATTACAGATGTCAATCCTCACACTTTGATCAAAAAAGTTAAACATCATACCTCACCTACGGTTGAAAACCGAGATTTTCTCGTTGCAGAAAACCAACTCATTGAATTATTAACGTTAGAAGAGTTAGATAAATATCTTACTCAATCTCCTGAGCGAGTTGAGAAATTGGAAGCAGCGATCGCAACTGCCCTTCCCCTGGCTTATGCCGATCCTTTAACACCTGGAGATGCAAACGCTCATCGATTTTTACAGCGAGTTTTGTACCGTATTAATCGCCTCAATTTATTCTGGTACGATGATTTAAATCATTATCAAAATGAGAGATCGTTTTATTTACAGTGGATACGCGATCGCATTGAATCGGTATGGCAGGCTTGGGAACTGGCTCAGATAGATATTGAAACTCTTAAACAGCAGGATGTAAAACAAACTTTAACAGAATGGGGTGAGGCAGATCTAAATCCTCCAATAACAGAAAATCGAAGTTTCTTACGGAAAGAAATAGATCGAGAAGGATATCGATGGTTATTAGCGATCGCATCTCTGGACGGTTTAGTAGAAGCTAGTCGGATGTCTCGAATCCTTGGGGGAGCTAGTAATGAAGTTCAAGCAACCTTGATTCGAGTTTTGCTAGAAGAATATGGCAATGGTCGTCTCTCACGCAAGCATTCCACCTTTTTTGCCAAAATGATGGCTGAAATGGCGTTAAATACAGAACCAGAAGGATATTTTGATCTAGCTCCCTGGGAATTGCTTGCCAGCATTAATCACAACTTTTTACTCACTGAATGCAAACGTCACTTTCTGCGTTACAACGGTGGATTGACTTACTTTGAAATTGTTGGTCCGTCTATCTACACAGATTATCTAATAGCTGCTCAAAGATTGAACCTCAGCGAAGACTCATCAGGGTATTGGACTTTGCACATTCGGGAAGATGAACGACACGGACAGTGGATGTTGCAGGATGTAGCTCTTCCCCTCGCAGAGCAATATCCCGACAACGCCTGGGAAATTTTGCTTGGCTATGCCCAGGAAAAGTTGATTGGAGAACGTGCTGGTAAAGCGGTTATTCAATGCATCAAACAAGCAGAGAATCCTCTTCCTGTTATTCCTTCGGCGTAATTGCCTATTTTTTAACTTATTATCAAACTCTTACTATGAACAAAAGTCTTTTAACCTCCGATACTGTAGTTGAGGTTAATTCTCCCAATCAAGTTTTCTTCTGTCCTGAAGAATCTCAATTCTATGCTCAATGCCTAGAAAAAATGGTGCTATCTCAAAATATCTCAGACCACTTCATCGTTGAATTTGGCTCTGGAGATGGTAGCCCTGTTATTCAAGCACTTCTAAAAAGTTCTTTTATAGGAATTATTCAAGGATACGAATTAAATCTAGACGCTTATCAGTTAGCTCAATTAAAAATTAAGCAATATGGTCTTGATTCCTATTATAAAGTTGACAACAGTTGTTTTTTTGCCAATTCTCATAAAAAAGCTCGTTGTTTGATTGCTAATCCTCCTTACCTTCCAGCACCAGATAACCAGCTTTATATGCCATCTCTGCATGGAGGACATGATGGAGCAAGCATTACCAAACGGCTTCTTGCCCAGGGCTATGAACAAGTAATGCTGATGATTTCGGCATACTCAAATCCAGTTGATACGGTGAACTACGCCACTAAACTAGGCTACCAGGTGGTTGATTTTATGATTTCTCCTCTTAAGTTTGGCTATTACAGTTGTGAACCTAAAGTTAGAAATACTATTACACAATTGCAGCGTAAGCGTAAGGCATTCTTCTCAGAGAACATTTACTTTCTAGCAGGAGTTCTTTTTCAACAAAAAAGTTCTCAAACTCCCTGTCTTGCAAAAGAATTTTTGAAAGTAATGACGGTATTGTAGTAGTAAATTATCCGCTATCAAAGAATATATAAATTTCCCGAGCATAGTAAGTCTATGTTCGGAGAAAGTGCTGTTTAATTAATAGTAATAACTTCGCTCCTTCGATTATTTTTCTTTCCTTCTGCCTGCTGCTTCCTTTCTCCTGACGAGACGTAATACCATTTCTCAAAAGTAATAAAAGCTAAAAGCTTTGTATTTTGTGTTCCTACAAATTGAAAAGCGCAGTAAATTGTAGAATTGTTACATTTATGCAAAGCAGTATGACATTTAGCAGCATAGT
Organism: Stanieria cyanosphaera PCC 7437; assembly: GCF_000317575.1. Lineage (NCBI taxonomy): Bacteria > Bacillati > Cyanobacteriota > Cyanophyceae > Pleurocapsales > Dermocarpellaceae > Stanieria > Stanieria cyanosphaera. The sequence goes on from NC_019748.1 coordinate 1,956,926, forward strand.
TGCATTATTTGGCGCCATGATTGTTCTGGCTTCTATTCCCAGTGTGAGTGTCTTGGCAGTCTCCACTCGATCTGCTACATCTGGATTTATTCATGGTGTTTTCACGACTATAGGAATAGTGCTTGGTGATATTTTTTTCATCATCATAGCGATTTGGGGTTTGTCGTTTCTTGCTGAAACGATGGGCAGTTTATTTGTTTTTATAAAATACTTAGGTGGAATTTATTTAATCTTTCTGGGAATAAGATTATGTAGATCAAAAGTCAAGGATTTTCAGACACAGGAAGTTGTTAAATCTTCTTTAATGTCTAGTTTTTTGACCGGATTGTTGATTACATTAGGCGATCAAAAAGCTACCTTGTTTTATCTTGGTTTTTTTCCAGCTTTTCTCGATCTTTCTCAAGTATCTTATTTTGATACTGGCATCATTATTGGTATTACTATAGTTGCCGTAGGCGGTGTAAAGCTTGGCTATGCATTTATGGCTGATAGAGCTAGATTATTAATTAGTTCTAAAACAAGGAAAATAATGAATCTTGTTGCAGGCAGTGTGATGATTGCTGTGGGATTATTTTTAATAACAAAGCCTTAATCAGGTGCAAGTTACTTCAATTGCTAGAGTTTTTACCAAACTACTCAAAAAATTGGAGTTAAGCGATCGCTTGTCTAACAAATTGCTTTCACACAATTTCTCTTATTTAATTTTACCGTAATGACACGGAAAAAACCTTTTTCTAGAAGCAAGTAACTTAATTATTCTTGTTGATGATCTTCTTTGGGTAATGACAAAATTTGTTTTTTTGCCTTTAATCTTGATAGTTACTTCATAAAAAACATTATTTAACAGTTTTATTCATCAAAAATTTATTTGATAATTCAGTAAATGTTACCTTTTAAGTTAGCCATCAACGTTATTAAATTTAGATATAGAAATTAAACGTTGACGAGAGAAAAAAAATGCACTTCTTAGGATTGGTTAAATTCAATTTAAAATTTTCTAATACTCAAAACGATTCTTTAATAGTTAGTGAAAAAAAAGTCCAAAAAATTGATTTAAGTCAAGAACCACAAGAAGCAAGTTTAGCTAGATTAGAAGAAGCTTTATATGCCGATGAAAACGAAGGAATTTGCAACTTAGGTTTGTATTGTTAAAGAACAATCTAATCAAATAAGTTTTGAGAAAATTTTAATATATATTGCTATTCAAAATTTTTTTTTAATCTAGTTATTTAGTTGCACGATTAATTATCGATTAAAAAACTTTTATTAAAAGTAAGTAATTTAGCTAGCTGACTAAACACCACGAAGTGTTAAGCGACGAAAAAGTCGGTAGCTTTTACGAACTAAATCTAAGATAAAGTAAGGGATTGGTAGCGGAAGCCAATAAAGAAAAGGCAAATAGATTAAATAATAAGCTTTTTTTAAATCATCCCATGCTCGACAAGGTTGTTCGCGAAGAAAATCAGAGACATCTACAACTAATCCTCTGCCTTCGTACATCATCACATTACGTCCGTGAACATCGTGAGGATACATACCTTGCTCTTGAATATATTTTAAAGCTTGGTCGATATCTTTGATAACTTGTGGCGGAATTTTTAACCCACGATGCAAACAATCGTAAAGAGTTACTCCATATAATCTCTTCAAAACTAAAAAACCTTCTTCTGCATAAAAACATTGGGAAAAAGCTGGGTGAGAACCTAGACGACGATAAACTTCTAATTCTTCTGTCCAACCCAAACGTCCAGGAGCATAAATTTTGACTACGAGATCGATATAATTAGGATGATAAAATACTCCTGCATAATTTCCTGTTCCTATTAGTTGCCAAGGTTGAGGAAGATGATGAACGACTACAGGATTATAAGGCTCGACACTTTCTATTTCTAAATGGGGAAGTAATTCTTGATGAATACTTTCGATGAAAGGGGAAATTTCTAATCCATTATGATAAAATTGCTCAGAAAGGTTAGCAGAATTTTGTGATTTGGGCAACATTAGTAATTAATTGTAATTATCAGTAAAACTATATTTTGTCATTTTTTGAGAGTAGCTTTGATTAAAAGTGTTTGAGTCTACCAAAAAATTAAATTTATAGCTTGTTGCGATCGCGCCTTTAACTTGCAGATTATCCGATATTGAGCGAGTCTGGCAAGCTCTGAAACAAGATTTAAAATGGGAACTTTTTTCTAACTTAGATGAATTACATTACTTTCTTGATCGCAACGCGCCTCGGCTCTGCCGAGATCGCGCTTTGAGAAAGTTAACTCCTGAATTTATTGCTTCTGTTTGTGGATATATAGCAGTACAAAGAAAGATTAGGACATTATTGTAAATCGTAGGGGCGATTGGCCAATCGCCCTGACAAGATTTGCGTGTCCTAACCTAAATACGTAGTGTTATAGTTTCATTCTTGATGCTCTATCTGTCACAAACATTTATTGATTTGGTATAACATAAAAAGACAATGAAACTAGACGATGTTGTGCCTTGGGGTAGAACTTTAAAAGAATATCAATTGATGTTCAACCTTTCAGATGCCGACTTAAAGCTTAAAATTCTTGGTTGTGGAGATGGCCCTGCTAGCTTTAATGCTGAAATGACTCAATTTGGTTACAAAGTAGTATCTATCGATCCAATTTATCAATTTTCGACTGAAGAAATTAGAAAGCGAGTTGAAGCAAGTTACCAACCCATTATCTCATTAGTGACCCAAAATCGAGACCGCTATGTTTGGCAGACTTTTCGAGATCCAGAAGAATTAGGCAAAGCTCGTCTAGCTGCAATGGAAAAATTTTTATTAGATTATGAAATTGGTAAAGCAGAGGGACGTTATTTAGCTCACTCGTTACCCAATTTAGATTTTTCTTCAAACCAGTTTCAATTGTGTGTTTGTTCTCATCTACTGTTTTTGTACTCCGATAATTTTTCCCTTGATTTTCATCTAGAGTCAATCCAAGAATTATTAAAAATTGCTCCAGAAGTGAGAATTTTTCCGCTTTTTAAAATGGATTGTACCCCATCACCTTATGTTGATGTAGTTATTCAAGAGTTTTCTCGTCAAGGCTATCAGGTACAAATTGAAACAGTGGCTTATGAGTTTCAAAAAGGTGGCAATCAAATGTTGAACATAAAAAAAAGCAGCCTCTGAGAGACTACTTATTTGAAAAAAATGGTAAGGGGTCGTCCCCGCCCTTCGAGGGCGAGGCTTGTGAATCGCGTGATAATTACTTAACAGTAACTTTGGCACCAGCTTCTTCCAATTTCTTCTTGGTGTCTTCTGCGTCGTCTTTGGGTACACCTTCTTTGATGGGTTTAGGTGTAGATTCAACTAATTCTTTAGCTTCTTTCAAACCTAAACCAGTGAGAGTCCGTACCACTTTAAGAACAGCAATTTTCTTATCAGCAGGAACTTCATCGAGAATAACGTCAAATTCAGTTTTCTCTTCTTCAGCTTCCGCAGCACCGCCACCAGCACCAGGAGCCATCATCATCATGCCACCAGCAGGAGCAGCAGCACTAACACCAAAGGCTTCTTCAATTTGCTTAACTAGTTCAGCAGCTTCTAACAGAGATAAAGATTTTAGCTTTTCGAGAATTTCATCAGTTGCAGCAGACATTTCAGTTACTCCTTAATTAACAATGAAAAATTTAGAATTAACAAACTTTAGGCAGCAGCTTGGTCTTCTTTTTCCGATACTGCTTTGATACCACGCGCCAAAGAAGCAGGAACTTCCTTGACTCCGACAGCAATCTTGGTCGCCAGTGCATTGAGTGCGCCAGCAATTTGCGCGTAGAGTTCTTCTTTAGAAGGTAGATCTCCTAACGCCTCAACTTGTTCTTTAGTTAAGGCTTGCCCTTCCATAACACCACCCCGTAATTCGGTTTTTTTGGTGGCTTTCTGGAATTCTTTATAAGCTTTAACAGCAGCACCTACTTCTTCTCCTGCAAGCAGGAAAGCAGAAGCATTACTCAAAAACTGCTGCATAGGTTGCCAGTTTTCGTCTCCCTCAATGGCAATATTCATGAGGGTGTTTTTGGTGATTTTGCAAGTAGCACCAGCAGGACGCAGACGATTACGTAAGTCAGTTATTTCTGCTACTGACAACCCTTCATAATCGATCACAAAAGCCATTTGAGATTCTTTTAAGATCTCTTTAAGCTCAGTTACGATTTCTTGCTTGTTGGCAAGGGTTCTTCCCATTCTGGTTTCACCTCCTTAGATTTGGTGGGAATTGTTTCGACATATAACAAGACCCCTAGCTAGATGCCGGGGTCGCGTCTGATGTCTTTCCCTAATTGCTACAGTTATTTTTGAAGCAAGGGAATTTTTTTTAGGACATCAACCTCGGCAGGATATTAAGCTGATTTCAGCACCCACTGTCTTTGGTATAGGTCGTTTAAAACTTGAATATTTAGTTGGTAATCTTCGTTGTGAACTACAAAAAGCAATTTAGACTATGGTCTAAGCTGCTTCAGTCATTTTCAAGTCTCTTAAACCACTAATATCTACTTGAATTGAAGGTCCCATCGAAGAAGACACAAAAATACTGCGCCAGTAGCGACCTTTTGCCCCAGAAGGACGATTGCGGTCAACTGTTTCTTGTAGAGCCTTCAAATTAACTAGGAGGTCTTCGGCTGAAAATGATACCTTTCCAAACATAACATGAACGATACCAGTTCTGTCAGCACGAAATTCTTGTTTACCACCTTTAAAATCACTAATAGCAGTTGGTAAATCATCGGTGACGGTACCGCCTTTGGGAGAAGGCATCAAACCTTTTGGACCCAACATCCGCCCTAATCTTGCTACTTTGGGCATCATATCAGGAGTGGCAATTAGAATATCAAAATCCATCATGCCTTTTTGAATTTCGTCAATTAATTCTTCCGAACCAACTATTTCTGCTCCGGCTTGTTCTGCCTCTTTTACTTTTTCACCGCGAGCAATTACAGCTATGCGTACAGTTTGACCAGTTCCTTTAGGAAAAGTTACAGTTGTCCGTAGTTGTTGGTCGGTATATTTGGGATCGATACCTAGACGTATATGAGCTTCAGCCGTTTCGACGAATTTAGCTGTTGCGGTTTCTTTTAATAATTGTAAAGCTTCTAGAGGTTCGTAAGCTTTGTCTTGATCTACTTTAGCTAACGCCTCTCGCATTCGACGCGATAGTTTTTTTGTCATTACTGGATTACTCTCCTTGGGTAGTTAACGAAGCTTAAGCTTCTCCCCTAAATTAATTTTAGATTTTAGTTTTTGAAATTATTCTGCGATCGCAACACCCATATTTTTTGCCGTACCTGCAACAATTTTCATTGCTGCTTCAATATCATTGGCATTTAGATCGGGCATTTTAGTTTCTGCGATTTCTCTCAACTGAGCTTGAGTAATCGTAGCTACAGTTTGTTTATTGGGCTGACTTGCCCCTCTTTCAATTCCCGCAGCTTTTCTAATTAGAACAGATGCTGGAGGAGTTTTAAGAATAAAAGTAAAACTTCGGTCTTCAAAAACTGAAATTTCTACTGGAATAACTAACCCTACTTTATCAGCAGTCCTAGCGTTGTATTCTTTACAAAACGCCATAATATTGACACCATGCTGACCTAGAGCGGGACCTACGGGAGGTGCAGGGTTAGCTTTGCCTGCTGGCAGAGCTAATTTAATGATTGCAACAACTTTTCTTGGCATTTCTAGCTTTGTTTTTCAATCTGGTTAAATTCCAGTTCTACTGGAGTATCTCGTCCAAAAATTGACAATAATGCTTTGAGTTTGCTTCTTTCTGGACTTACTTCTATGACTTCCCCTTCAAAATCTTTAAAGGGACCGGAGAGAACTGCTATTTTGTCTCCGATTGCCATATCGACTTTAACAATTGGTTCTTGTCCTTCTGCTTGTTTAAAAATACGTTCGACTTCACCAGGCGATAACGGTAATGGTTTAACGTGTCCTCTTCCTCTGCCGTAGTTGCGTTTTTGTTCTGCACCGACAAAGTTAATTACATTGGGAGTGTTTTTGACTACCTGCCAAGCATCATCGTCCATAATCATTTGAACAAGAATATAGCCAGGAAAGACTTTTTCTTGACCGTGTTGACGAGAACCATCTTTACGAATTTTGACTGTTGGGGTTTGAGGTATTTGTACTTGTAGCACGCGATCCGCTACTTCTAGAGTATTAATGCGCTGCTCTAAGTCTGTTTTTACCCGCTTCTCACAGCCAGAAGCTACTTGCACGGCATACCAACGAGGTCTACCTTGCGGTTGCGATTGTTGTCGTTGCTCTATTTCTTCTGGTCGGTCTGCTGCAAAATTCATTAGAATACTTTTCCTGATCCCCAAGCAAAGAAATTATCGACTAAATATATTACTGTCGCAACCAAAGTTACCATTAAAATTACTGCTGCCGACTCACTCAACAGTTGTTGACGAGAAGGCCAGACAACTTTTTCTAGTTCTTCTTTGGTTTCACTAGTAAACTGGCTTAAATTAAAACCATCACCTTGTTCTTTGGTGACTTCAACCTCTTTTTTGACGACATCGTTTTTAGCCAATGATCTTACCCTCCAGGAGTTATCAGAATAGAGTATTCTACTGATACCCTACTTTACTTTGTTTAGATAACTTAAGTCTAGCCGATTTAACTAGTACGGTACTAATAAGGTTGACGCGCCCTGGAGGACTTGAACCCCCGACATTCGGTTTTGGAGACCGACGTTCTACCAACTGAACTAAGGACGCATTTAATGCATCTTAACTTAAGTGTCAAGCTTGATTTACCTTATATTACCGTATTTTGGTAATTTTTAGTTAATAAACTAGATCAATATTTTTTCAAATAGGGCGGTCAAAACGTTGCTGAATCCGAGTAGCTTTACCTACGCGATCGCGTAGGTAATATAGTTTAGCACGACGAACTTTACCGCGACGCTCAATTTTAATATGAGCAACGATAGGAGAATTAACTAAAAACACTCTCTCTACCCCGACACCTTGAAAGATGCGACGGACAGTAATAGTTTTGTTGATACCGCCGTTGCGCATAGCAATCACGGTACCTTTATAGGGCTGAACACGTTCTTTGTTACCTTCTTTGATTCTTACGCCTACTTCTACGCTGTCACCAACATGAATTACGGGTAAGTCAGTTTTGATATGTTCAGCTTCTATGGAACGAATAATCGCTTCTGCATTCATAGTTACCATAAAAACTCACGATTTATCATAATAACTTTTTTTTCTTTAATTGGGAAGTACTGTAGTAGTAAAACGGCGTGGTTTGAAATCAAAGAGCAATATATAAGTACCATTAAAACATTATTGAGGTCAAAAATCATAGTTCAAAACTAATAAGTACTTCAGCAAATTTATTTATATATTTTTCTTTTCTCCTTTGCGCCTGAAGCTCCTGAAGCTTTTGATTACTAAAGTACACAATTAATTTTGGCTAGATACTTAACTGGTTGCTACTGCTACTTATTTTGGAAGAGCTAACAAATAAATAAAGAGTAAGACTATTTAATCTAGAGTCCTACTCTTTTAAGGTCTGAAAAAATCGGGTAACTAGCTAATTAAGTCAATGGTTCACACTAATTAGTTACAAATTATCAAACGTACAAAAGTAAATTTAACTAAAACAGTTAAATTGTTTCAAAAGAATGCAAATTTGCCTTTAATAATCACTTATTACGAAGAAGCTCGTTTTTGGTGAAGTTCCCATTCAGATGCTGATTCTCCTTCCGTCTTGGTTGGTTCACTCTGCCAATCAACCGTTGTTGCTTCAATTGTGATTGGTTCAGTTTCCGGTTTTGTAGACGTTGCCTCAACCTTATTCTGTGCAGCAAGTTTGGTATTATCGGCTAAATTTTGTGCGACTCTAGAAGTACGCTCTGCTGTATCGGCAACAGACGATTTGACATCATGCACTGTTCCCTTCAGAGAATCAGTTACACCACGGACATCAGCTTCATTAATTTTATTTTGAACCGATTGACTTATGCCACGGGTATCAGTTTGATCGATTTTATTTTGAACTGATTGAGTAACACCATGGACATCAGCTTCATTAATTTTATTTTGAACCGATTGACTTATGCCACGGGTATCAGTTTGATCGATTTTATTCTGAACTGATTGAGTAACACCATGAACATCTGCTTCATCGATTTTGCGTTGAACAGAATTAACTACGCCTTTGACATCAGTTTGATCGATTTTATTTTGAACTGATTGAGTAACACCATGAACATCTGCTTCATCGATTTTGTTTTGAACCGATTGACTTACACCATGGACATCAGCTTCATCGATTTTGTTTTGAACAGAATCAACTACGGCTTTGACATCAGCTTCTGCCACTTTCTCTTTAACAGAATCAATTGCTCCTTCGATGCTATGGGTAACACCTTGAGCCGTATCTTTAACCGTCTCAACAGCATCTTCTAATTTTTTGTCAATGTCTTCAGCAGCTTGATCCCCAATTGCTGCTCCAGCAACTGCGCCACCTATAGCACCAACTGCTGCACCCAGTTTTCCACCGACTAATCTACCGATTGCTGCTCCAGCTATACCACCGCCAGCAGCACCAACGGCGCGAGCAACTGTATGGTCACTTTTTTGGTTGGTATCTAGGGCAAGGTTTTCTTGAGAATTTTCTAGTTCATTTGTAGCTGACGGACGTTCAATCAGTCCATAGTCTTCGGGATTACCTTTTTCAATCTTTTCAAATGGTTGCTGGTTGCTAGTCATAAAGATTTTCTCCTTCAAATAAAATTTCTTTAATTTTTGAAAATTCCAAAATTTGTCTTTGTAGTTTGACTTTTATATCGCCACAATAAATTATTAATGCTTTTCCCAAAACTCAGTTAAATTACTTAGATAGTATGGGAAAATTTCCAAAAGAAAAATCAATTTATTGTTTATCTGTGATACCTATAAGTTTATTAATTTTAAATTTTTATTTAATCATTCTTAGGTAAGAAAAAAGATTGGTTCTAAGTTACGACTTAAGCCAGAGATTTTTTTGATAATAAAAGAAATTATTTTTAAAAGTTTTTTACTGCTCGCATTAAAAATAATAAAAAGATTTTCAAAACCAAAACTATTACTATTTAGTTTTAACTATTGATGCTAATACTAAATTGCTTAATTTTTATTACTACTGAATGTTTACTGGTTAATATTGTTTGGTTCTCATGAAATTTATTCTTATAGCCGTACAAAGAAAGATGAGGACATCATTATAGATCGTAGGAGCGATTCATGAAGCGGAGGGGCTGTCCCTTGCGAGGCAACCTCGCCAATCGCCCCCTCACAAGGTGAGGGTCGAAGTAGGAAACAAGTTCCCACTGTAAGCGACCCGAAGCCCCTTCCCCAACAGGTTTTTTGTCCTAACATATTTGCGTAGTGCTATAATATCAATCACTTAATTTCTTTTTATTCTTAACTTGTGGTGACTGTTTTTTTGTGCGACCGCGACCGAAGGGAGTGAACCCATCGCTACGCGCCGAGTGCGGACTTCTTTGAGCGTCGAAGACTAGCTGAGATCGCATTGAGGCAGAAAAAACCTGTGTATCGGTGTGTTAGTCTTAACAATTATTCGTTCTTTTTCGATAATTGTAAAAATTAAGGCGGCACCCAGATTCGAACTGGGGGATAAAGGATTTGCAGTCCTCGGCCTTACCACTTGGCTATGCCGCCGAAAAGTTTGCTTACCTATTCTACAATAATAATCATCCAAATAGATCAAACTTAAGCAACTTCAAACAAAATTAGTTTTATTAAGACCGCTTTTGATGAACTCTTTGCACCCAGAAATCTTCAAGAAGAGTATAAACTACGGGTACAACAATCAAGCTTAATAAGGTAGAAGTAATTAAACCACCAATAATTGTTACTGCCATTGGTTGACGTAATTCTGCTCCTGCGCCCCAACCTAACGCGATGGGTAACATTCCTAAAACAGTTGAACCTGTAGTCATAATAATTGGTCGAAGACGCACTATTCCTGTCTTGAGGATCGCCTCGGTGCGAGTTAAACCAGTTTGACGTAACTGATTAATATAATCCATCAGCAGAATAGCATTTTTATCGAGTAAACCGACTAAAAAGATGGTGCCAATCACCGCAATCATGCCAAAATCGTTTTGAGTAAACAGTAGAGCGAGCATTGCCCCAATTAAAGCTAAAGGAAGACATAAAGCAACAACGATTGGTTCTAATAATCTTCCAAATAGTAAAATTAAAAGGAGAAGCATACACGCGATCGCAAAAATGAGAGTTTCAGCAAAACTACCTAAAACATCACTACTAAGAGCAGCATCTCCTGATAACTGCAAGGTTACACCTTGAGGTAAAAGAGGTTTGGCGATTTCTTCAAGCTCTTCGGTTGCATCACCGATAGTTTTGCCTTGGCTAAGATTGGCATTAAAGAAAACTACTCTTTGGCCGTTACGGCGTTCTATTTTGGTTAAACTATCAATATTTTCTGATTCGTTACTCAAAGTGATGTCTGCAAAACCTGGCAACGTTTCAACTTTTTTTTGTAGTTGTTTAGCAGTTTGAGTTAACGCTTTGAGATCATCTCCTGCTAAAGCAATTTGCAGATTTTGTTTACTTTCGATATCTACGAAAGGAATATCTTCAATACTTATTTGCACTCCAGGAATGGTAGGTAATTTATTCCGTAGTTGAGCTTGTATTTCAGCAGTAGTTAAAGTGCGGTTGGGATTGAGTTTGACGTAGAGTTTGCCTTGATTTGGTTTTCCTTGCAATCCTGCTACAGTAAAGACTGACTGGACTTCGGGATCAGCTAGGGTAACTTGTTCAATTTCTTTGCCGACTCGGAGGGTTTTATTAAGTAAAATTCTGGCAGGAGATTGAGCTAATTGTTGCAACCAAGCAAAGTTTTGATTAGTTTCTGCTTGATTGCTTGTATTTGCTTCCGTTTCCTGTTGCTGTGGTATTTGGTCTAATTTTGGTAAAGGAGTAGTATAAATAATATTAAATTCACCTCGATCTAGTTGAGGAATAAAACCCTTGGGAACTAAAGGAATCAATCCTAATCCTGCTACCATAGTGATAAGCGCGATCGCAATTACCGTTTTTCGATGTTGAAGTGACCATTGTAATAATCGGCGATAGTAAGATATTAATTTTGAATTAAAATCACCATGATTATTTCCTCGATTGTTTTTGCTTCTTAACCAATAAAGAGCGAGTACAGGTGATAAAGTTCGAGCTACTAACAAAGAAGTAATTACCGCAGCAGCTACCGTTAAACCAAAGGGTTTAAAAAACTGTCCCACTGTACCACCCATAAAAGCAACAGGGAGAAATACCGCCACGATGGTTAAAGTCGTCACCGAGACAGTAAAACCAATTTCCTGAGTTGCTTCTGTAACTGCTTGTCTTGGTTGAGATCCAGCTTCGAGATAGCGGACAATATTTTCTACATCGACAATAGCATCATCAACCACAATCCCAATCGTTAAAGCTAAAGCTAAGAGGGTAATGGTTTCCAAATTAAATCCTGCGATCGCCATTATGATAAATGTTCCTAATAAAGAAATGGGGATCGCTAAAGCTGTAATTATCGTAGCTGCCCAATTGCGTAAACAACCAAAAATTACCACCACTGCCAAAACAATTGCACCCCATAAAGCTTCGATGGTGGCTTGTGTTGCTTCACGAATATAGTCTGCTTGAGTTGCTGCTAAAGTTATTTGAATATCTTTTAAACTTGGTTGAATTGTAGCAATGGCAGCTTGAACTTGTTTGACTACTTCGAGAGTATTCGCATCACTACGTTTTACTACGGCAATGGCTAAAGCATTGTCACCATTTAAATGAACTAACGACGGAAAACTATGATTAGGAAGAGAAGTTTCTGAAGATTGATTTAATTCTTGACTGCTAAGATCCCCTAACAAATCGACTCTTAAAACACCTGGAATTGATTTGATTGTCGGGATCATTTGTGTTTGAACAATTGGAATTAACTCAGTTAAACTTTTACTCTGACTAGTAATTCCATAACTAACCACAGTAGATTCATTTAAATTAAATGGAATAACTTTAACATCCGTATCGGGAGGCAAAGAAACTTCTGTCAACTTCGCTTCTACCTCTTGTTGCACTGATGCTAAATTTTGTCCTGGATAAAACAAATGAGTTATGATACTTCGTCCAGGATAAGTAACAGAATTTAACTGATCTAATCCAGTCAAAGATTGCAAAGGTTGCTCTAAAATAGTTGTCAGTTGTTGCTCTGTCGCTAAAGTCGTTTGTAGAGAAGTTTCAGCTTGAACAATAACTACAGGGAAAGTAATATCGGGGAAAAGAGCATATTTGAGAGAACTATAAGCAAATATCCCAGCAACTGCAACAATCAACCATAAGCACAAAGTTAGCCAAGGATAAGCCAGTGCTAGCTTAGATAAATTTAAACTTTCTCTAAGGTTCGGTTTCCTCTGGGACTGTACCATAGGATTGCAGTAAACATCAGTAATTAAGTTTTAATTAACCAGAGATTGTTTGCGATGATTTTTCTTAACCGATTTGGCAACAGTTAATTGTGTTCCCTCTCGATTCCAATGAACCCGATCAAAAACTTCATGTAGAATGCATAAACCACGACCATTTTCTGCTTCTTCTGGAGGAATATGTTCCTGTAAACTGTGATGGCAGCTACATTCGGGGACAAAACCAGTACCTTCGTCAGTAATAATCCAAGAGTATTCTCTATCTGTAATTAAAAACTGAACAATAATAGTCTTGTTGGGATCAAGTTTATTACCGTGTTTGGCTGCATTAACTAAAGCTTCTTGCAAACCTAATCTTACTTCTGCTCGCCATTCAGTAGGAATATTAGCTAGAAGTAGCTCAAGAATAGGATGAAGATACAGAGTAGAAGCAAAACTCATTCTTGTCCATTTGCTTCGATTCCAAGGAATAGGAATAGCAATCACTGATTATACCTCTGGTTTAATTCTCGCTAGTTCGACTATGTTTAAATCGAGCGAGATAGAACAAAAATCAGCAGTCATTGTGTAATTTAAATAATTTAGGTAAGCATTTGGTTGATTAATTTGAGAGAGATATAATTAATACTCTGACACCAAATAGTTAAATCTTGAAGTAGACAGTTTAATAATTAGTTTTGGCAATATTGCAGTAAATATTGTTTTGATTGCCTTAAAAGTTGACCGAAAAACCGTTAATCTAGACAAGTTTTATTTTTTTTTAACTCGGTATTATTGTTGAATATTTCACCGACTAATAGCATAGTTTGCCTCTTTGAGTATCCTAAAAACTTGCCTCCTCTATTATACTAGGATTTCGTCAAAGAGCATCAAAATTGCTAGATTAGCTAGTCGCATTAAGATAAGCATAGGATTCAATGTGAGTAGTTTGAGGGAAAAAGTCAACAGGTTGAACAAAGTTAAGTTGATATTTTCCAGATTGACAAAGCAAATTCAGATCTCGAGCTAAAGTTGCAGGTTTACAACTAACATAAATAATCCTAGGGGAAGGGGAAAGATTGATTAAAGTTTCAATTACTTGAGGTTCGCATCCTTTACGAGGGGGATCAAGAAGAATAAGATCAGGAGTAAATTCTAGTTGTGGTAAAAGAGTTTCGACTGCTTCAGCGTAAAAGGTGACGTTAGTAATTTGATTGATGTTTGCATTTTGTTTGGCTTGTTCAACCGAAGTTGGATGCAATTCGATCCCCACTATACTTTTTGCTTGTTTGGCTAAAGGTAAAGTAAAAGTCCCGATCCCGCAGTAGGCATCAACAATAGTTTCATCACCTTCTAAGTTTAATTGTTTGGTAATATCACTCAGTAACAATTCTGCTGCTTCAGTATTAACCTGAAAAAAAGTATCTGACAAGATATTTAATTCAACTCCAGCAAAAATTTCTCTTAGGTAACTTGATCCCGCGACAGTAATAGTTTCTTGTCCAAAAATAACATTAGTACGCTCAGGATTATAATTTAAACAAACTCCTACTAATTGAGGATATCTAGTTAACCAAGTTTGAGCTTGTGCTTCTATTTCTGTTAAGTTTTTATCTGTAGTGACTAGCGTTAGTAAGATTTCTCCTGTACGATTACCGATACGTAGGGAAAGATGACGTAGTTGTCCTTGATGAGTTTTTTCATTATAAATAGTCCAACCTTGTTTCTGAAGATCTTGTTTGACTTCGGCTAGAAGAGGATGTAAACGAGCATCTTGAACAGGACATTGATTGAGATTAATCAATTGATGGCTACCTTGACGGTAATAACCAGCTTGAACTTGTCCACTAGCAGAAATTCCTAAAGGATAAGTAGATTTATTGCGATAATTGAGCGAATAAGGAGTATGAAGAGTGGGTTTGACTTGGACTTGTGAAAAACCACCGATCCGTTGTAAAGCTTGAAGTACCTGTTGACGTTTACTATCTAACTGATATTCCCAATCAATATGTTGCCACTGACAGCCACCACATTTATCAGCAACAATACAACGAGGACGAATGCGGTAGGGAGATGCAATTAAAAGTTGCTCAATTTTTCCATAGCTATATTTATTTTTTACTTTAGTTAAACGAACTAAAGCGCGATCGCCTGTAACTGTATCGGGAATAAAGACAACTTTACCATTAATCTTGCCTACTCCCTCACCACTACTATTGAGATCGACAATTTCTAGTTCAACTAATTCCCCTTGTTGCCATTTTTTCGTCATGAATTGAGAAAAAAAATCTATAGTAATTGTTACTATAACTTTTTGTACAGACCAAAGAAATTGCTCACTAAGAATTGATTAAGTAAGCGGGCGTAATTAATTATAAAACGCAGCAAGGCAGAGGAAGAGGAGGTGCTTCGGATGCAGAAGAGGAAAATAAGCTTTTTTATTTTGTCTTGGTAATTAGTTCGTCAAAATTGTTTGATTGGGTTTTTCTGCAACAGTAGACAAAGTTCGTTTAGCTTTCAGTAACATTTTTACTCCACCAGTAGGGGCAAGAGTAACACCACGACGATGAGGTTTTTCTGGACTTTGACTAACAAGGGTTAATTCATAGTTAGAAAGAATATTAGCTAAAACTAACTTCATTTCCAATTGCGCTAAAGCTTCTCCAATACAACGACGCGCCCCACCACCAAAGGGTAAAAATTCGTATTGAGAATATTGCTTTTCTAAAAAACGTTCTGGTTTAAACTGGTGATGATTGGAATAAATATCTTCTCGTTGATGAGCTAAATAAATACAACCCATTGCAATCATTCCTGGTTCTAATTGATAGCCTAATAATTCGATTGGTTCGGTGACAACTCTGGGAAAAGTCAGCATTGCTACTGGATAAATTCTTAAAGTTTCCTGACAAACCGCAGTTAGATAAGGAAGTTTCGCGATCGCCATTGGTTCGGGATTGCTACCTAAACTATCTATTTCTGCCACTAACTTTTGCCGTACTTCAGGAAGACGATGAATCCAATACAAAGCCCATGCCATAGCTGTAGCAGTAGTTTCATGTCCAGCAAACATCAAAGTCATCAATTCATCCCGTAACTCGCGATCGCTCATGGGATCACCAGACTCATCGCGGGCAGACATCATTAAAGATAGAATATCATTGCGATTTTCATAGCCTTTAGCTCGACGTTCAGTAATTTCACCATAGATTAAACTATCAATTTCCTGTTGTTGACGTAAAAAATTACCCCAGGGACTCCAAGCACCTAAATCTTTTTGTAACCAGTCGAAAAAGAGTAAAGCAGAGCTTAGAGGAGAACTAAAGACATCGGTAACCTTAGTCAATAAATATTTTAGTTTTTGGCTTTTTTCGTCTTCATATAAACCATAAACAGCTTCTAAAATCACTTGTAAAGAAATTTCTTGGGTAATTTTTCTAGCAGTAAAGGTTTGATTAATTGGTAATTGGGCAAAAATTTTATCTGTCAAATTCCAAATTAACTTGCCATAAGCTTGCATTCGTTCGCCATGAAAAGGAGGCAACAATAATTTTCTTCTTTTTCTGTGGGGATTACCTTCCAACATGACAATTGAATATTCCCCTAGTAAAGGTTTTAAGATGGCGTTTTCTTTACCAGAAGCAAAAAACTGTTGCCGATCCTGGGTAAGTAACTGTTGAATTCCTTGGGGATGATTGACAAAGATAAACTGATCACCAAAGCCGATTACTTCTGCTGCAAAAATATCAGGATGTTGTTGGGCTGCTGTTTCCATATAACCGACAGGATCGGCAACCCATTTTAATCTTTGAATTAATGGGTGAATATTTAATTTGGGAGGTCGAGTCATATTCAAATTAAGCTGTTAATTTTTATCTCTTTCTTCTTAGTGTAGTTAGATTTATTTAAACTCGACAGAAAAAAAGCACAGGTGTAGAGGATAGAAGAATAAATTGATGTAATGTCTTAAGGCTGCACTATATATCGTCTCTTCTGACTATTTGTATATTAAACCCTTCCTGTTCAGTAGGAGGTTGAAAATAACGATTTACTTGGTGAAAAACCTTTTCGGTATCAAAATTGACGCGACTTGGGTTGATTTTTCTACGCTGTTCGATCTGCTTTAAACAAAGTTGATCGCTTGCTTCTAGATAATATAATTTATGAGGTATTTCATACTCGGAAAATATCTCTTTAAACCAAGCTCGTTGATTAGGTGTGTTACCTGGAAAATCCATGACTACAGAAAGACCAGAATTTAAGAGTTTTTGGACGTGTTTCTTTAATAAGGGCTTGAGACGCGCTGAATATTTTATATAATCATCAAAAACTTTAATTTCTTCAGGATAAACAGCTTCCAACCATTCATCTTCAGATAATAGTATTGCATTATATTCCTTCGCTAGGGAGATCGCTTTTGTACTTTTACCAACTCCCATCTTTCCACAAAAGAATATTAATGTTCCTGGTTTACGCATCAATACTTTTCTGTTTGTATAACTGTAATGATAAGGTTAACTAATTTATAGCAGTTTTTGCTTCTATGAGTTGCATCCGAAAATACTTGTTTTTGTTGATAGTTAATTGTTGGTGGTTGGTCGCGCAGCGCACCTTCGGCTGATGATGACGCGTCATCATCGGGGTTAATTGTTTGTCAACAGCCTTTACACAGATAGATAGATTTATCGGTTGGTAGTGTTTTTTGTTAATTACTACTTTGATCCTTCATTTCACTCAGGACGCTTCGCGCT
The DNA here is from genome assembly GCF_000317575.1 of Stanieria cyanosphaera PCC 7437. Lineage (NCBI taxonomy): Bacteria > Bacillati > Cyanobacteriota > Cyanophyceae > Pleurocapsales > Dermocarpellaceae > Stanieria > Stanieria cyanosphaera. Next base: position 1,974,138 of record NC_019748.1, read on the forward strand.
TTTTACTTTTTACTTTTTACTTTTTACTTGCTACTTTATAACTGATAACTGTTATTGTCCTAATTCCTGGGAACGATGATAGGCAGCTAAAACAGCTTCGATTAATGCCGAACGAAAACCAGCTTTTTCTAAAGCTGCTACTCCCGCAATAGTTGTCCCTCCTGGACTACTGACTCGATCTTTTAATTCGCCTGGATGAAGTTGTGATTCTTGTAGTAGTTTAGCTGTACCAAAAACGGTTTGAATAGCTAATTGAGATGCGATCGCTCTAGGTAATCCTGCTGCTACTCCACCATCAGCTAAAGCTTCGATCATCAAAGCTACATAAGCAGGGCCAGATCCTGATAATCCTGTCACTGCATCCATCAAATATTCTGGGACTTCTACTACTTCCCCAATGGCAGTAAAAATATTTTTTGCTTTATTTAATTCTTCGACTGTAACATTTTTTCCTGTCGCGATCGCAGTCATTCCTGCACCGACAGTAGCAGGAGTATTGGGCATTACCCGAATTACAGACTGATCAGGAAAAGCTGATTCTAGTTTACTGAGAGGAACACCAGCGAGAATTGAAATGATTAAAGGATGAGAATTACTAAATGTCGTTGGGGCTAATTGAGCAACTACCTTGCTTAAAATTTGCGGTTTAATGGCTAGTAATAATATTTCTTCTGCCTCAGCAGCAGCTTGATTATCGCTGCTTACTTGAACCTGATACTGTTGTTGAAGTAAACTTCTTCGTTCTGCTTGTGGTTCACTGATCAAAATATTCTCAGCAGCATAAATTCCTTGACGAATGAGGCGGGATAAAATGGCTTCTCCCATTACCCCACCACCAATCATACCAAAATGAATTTTGCTACTTTTGGAACTCATTCTTAAACACAGTAATTATTGAGCCATAGCAGTCGATTCACCCCAATGGTCGATCACATTGTTGGGAGTTTGACGAACTCGACTTTCAGGAGTTTCAGTTACATTATGAATTATGCCAGAAAGTGTACTAACTTTGACACAACTAGGCGTAAAGAGAAAAATACTTTCTCCTACTCTTTCCTGATGACCGTCCATTGCAAACGTACCACCAGCAATAAAGTCAACTGCCCGTTGTGCTTCTTCTGGATTCATTACATTAAGATTTAAAATAACAGATCTACGTTCTCTTAATGCTTGAATGACTTGGGGCATTTCTTCAAAAGTATGGGGTTCAATTACCACTACTTCAGAAATTCCATTTGTCAATCCAGGCATCCCAATTACATTATTTTTGGGCATTTTTTCTACCGATTTTTTAGGTTCAGGTCGGCGATTATTGGAATAATTTTCGAGCATTTCTTGATTAAAATTGGGTTGGATTTGCTCATAATTATCTGAGTAATTACTAGCTTCCATGCCCTCTTGTTCAGGGAGATATTCTTCGTAGTCGTATCTATCTTGATCGTACTGTTCTTCGTTGATTCCCATTATGTCTTTAATTTTATTCCACATAATTGCTCACAGTTCCTTTGTTTTCACAACTCACAATTTGATTACTTGATCTACCCAGGGTAAAAGTTGCCAGTCTTACCAGAGCTTTAAGAATAACAAGTTATTAATTGCTGATTTTTTTCTATATATGTAATAGCATTTAAGCAATTATTCTTAATTTTCTTTTCAGGGTATTTATTTAGTCTTTTGTAAAGATAACAAAAATATATACCGATAATTAAAATTAATCCTCCGCATTTTCTCTTAAATTTTTCCTTGGAAAGTATCTTAATGTAAGAGATGCTAGATTACTCGAATCAGTAAGAATATTTATTTGAAAGATTTTATTTAAATTTAATTTAGTTTACAATCCTTTAAAATTGACTGATTAATAGCAATCACCATGATTTTAAGCCTTATTTAACTTAGGCGTAATCACGGTTTTGGCTCATAAAGAGGTACAGAAAGAGATTGATTAAATCAAACTATTCTCCATTAATTTGAACTAAAATTTTTCTTCGACGAGGGCCATCTAATTCAAAAAATAAAATTGATTGCCAAGTTCCTAAAGCTAGATTGCTATCGATCACAGGAATAATTTCACTGTTATTAAGTGTCATCGCTAGGAGATGAGAATGAGCATTGATCGGTTCATCAGGTGGAACATCTCGAAGATGTAAATCATTATGTAAATATCGATCTGTAGCTGGAGCTAATTTGTTGAGATAGACTTTTAGATCTTCTAATAATCTTTCTTCATATTCATTAACTGCGATTGCAGTAGTTGTATGATGACAACAAACGATAACATAACCATTTTTAATTGAAGTATTTGCCAAGATTTTCTTAACAATTGGGGTTAAGTTATGAATATTAATTTCTGGTTGGGTTTCTAGCTCAATATATTCGTTAATAATGGGCATATTGCGGATTTTACTCGCTATAAATAACTTCAAAAGTAGTTTATCAAGTAAAAAGTATTTCTCCTTAGTCAAGCTTTTACAGAAAAAGTTAAGCTAGCGATGAAGACAAAATTTTCAATACTAAAATTGGGAAATTTTACATGGGGCAAGAATTAGCGATCGCAACCTATGGACTGACCAAAAGATTTGACCGATACATGGCGGTAAATGAAGTCGATTTGCGGATTTTACCAGGAGAAGTTTATGGTTTGATCGGACCTAATGGTGCAGGAAAAACTACTTTAATTAGGATGTTAGCGATCGCAGAAGAACCCACAAAAGGTGAAATTTACATTAATGGAGAACGTATTTTAAGGGATGATAGTAATCCTGAGATCAAACAACGTTTAGGCTATCTTCCTGATGATTTTCCTCTGTATGATGATTTAAATGTTTGGGATTATTTGGATTATTTCGCTAGGCTTTATCGTCTCAAGCAGCCTTATCGTCACCGTCGACTATATGAAGTATTGGAGTTAGTTCAACTAGAAAATAAACGCAATAGTATTATTTCCAGTCTATCGCGGGGAATGAAACAACGCCTTAGTTTAGCTAGAACTATTATTCACGAACCAATTTTATTGCTATTAGATGAACCTGTTTCTGGTTTAGATCCGATTGCCCGAATGCAGTTTCGACAAATTATCAAAGTTTTGCAAGAAGCAGGCATGACAATTCTGATTTCATCTCATGTTCTTAGCGACTTGGCAGAATTATGTACTTCAGTGGGCATAATGGAGTTAGGTTTTTTGGTAGAAAGTGCTTCTTTAAAAGAACTATATCGACGTTTATCTCGTCAACAGATTATTGTTGGTAGTTTAGGAGATTTGCAGCTACTTTCTGGCGAACTAAGTAAAAATTCTTTAGTAGAAGGATGGGAAATAATAGCAGGAACAAACCGCTTAAAAGTTAATTTTTCGGGAGGAGAAATAGAAAGTGCCGATCTATTACGAGAACTTATTCAAGCAGATATTTCTGTAACTGAGTTTCATTGTTTACAAGAAGATTTAGAAAGTATTTTTCTTAACCTAGGACATCAACAAGCTTCTTAAATAATGTAGCGAAAATAACTATTAGAAAAAGGTAAAAATCAAAATTCAAAAGAAAACTTGTTGAGAGTAATTAATTTATCACAATTATTACTTGTATTTTAGTTAAATTGAACTAGAACTATGATACCAATAACTAAGATGATGCATAATTTTTTAGAATGGAATCCTCAATTATTCCGCGAGATTAAAGGCAGACTAAAAACCAGAAATGTTGTTATTGTTGCTTTACTTGCGATCGCTACTCAATTTTTTATTGGTTTGATTTATTTTAGTCAGCTACCTAGTAGTGAGCCTAAATTTGATCAATATAGTCGTTATTGTTTTAAAGTAGTAGACCCATATTATCGCAATCATTATGGTTGTGAAACCGATTTAGTTGGTAATTGGATGATTAATTGGCAACTATTATGGTTAGATATTTTTATTACTTTAAGTGTAGTAGGGATTTTTGGTTTATTAATTGTCGGCACTTATTTATTAATTGCTGACGTAACTCAAGAAGAAAGTAGAGGAACTTTAAACTTTATTCGTTTAACTCCTCAGTCTGCTACAAGTATTTTACTAGGAAAACTTTTAGGAGTACCTATTCTACTTTATTTATTTGTTTTAGTTGCTCTACCTTTTAATTTTATAGCAGGTTTAGGTGCAAAAATTCCAATCAGTTTATTGTTGGCTTTTGATGGAGTTATTGTTGCTAGTTGTGCTTTCTTTTATAGTTTTGCTCTACTATTTAGCTTGCTCAATAGTAAATTACCAGGATTTAAACCTTGGGTAGGCAGTGGCGTAGTTTTATTTTTTCTCTTTGTAACTAATACAATTATTTTCAATAGTTATTCGGTTAGTAATACACCAGGAGATTGGTTAACTTTATTTCATCCTGGCATAGTTTTACCTTATTTAGTAGACGCTACTTATTTACCCAGTCAAGATGTTTATTCTTTAGATATAGAAAACATTGCCGAGTTATTATTTTATGGACAAACTTTTTGGCATAAAGCTAGTTCGGGAATAGGGTTAGTTTTATTAAATTATTGTTTATGGACTTATTGGTTATGGCAAGGATTAAAACGTCGTTTTCATAATCCTGTTAGTACCTTACTTAGTAAATCACAAAGTTATTGGTTTACTGGTTGTTTTACCGCAGTCGCCTTAGGGTTTACTCTTCAAACTACTGAAGAATATCGTTTATTTGAAAACTTTTCTATGTTGCAATGTTTCCTGGTAGTTATGTTTCTAGGATTAATTGCAGTTTTAAGCCCCCATCGTCAAACCTTACAAGACTGGGCGCGTTACCGTCATCAACTGAAAAAAGAAGGTAAATTTCTCTGGCAAGAATTAATCTTTGGTGAAAAAAGTCCCTCTACAGTAGCGATTGCTATTAATTTATTAATTGCGATGATTTATATTATCCCTAGTTTATTTCTTTTTCCCTTTGAGAACAAAACTTTACCTGCATTTTGGGGACTGATACTGACAACTAATATGATTTTATTTTATACTGCGATCGCACAATGGCTGTTAACAATCAAAACACCAAGAAGAGCAATTTGGGCTGCCGTCAGTATCTTTACTTTAATTGTTTTACCACCATTTATTCTAGGTATTACCCGTCTTGATCCCCACTCTTCCCCTGCAATCTGGTTGTTTACCTTTATCCCAACCGTTGCCACCAAATACACCACCATGTCTACTGTCATTGTAGCTATTTTAGGACAATGGCTCGCGATCGCATTAGTTAGTTTACAAATGACTCGACAATTACGTCAAGCAGGTGCATCAGAAACAAAAATCTTGTTGTCTCAAGTGAATTAAATCACTAATTATTGCTCAATTATTTACTTAAAGGTGGGTTATTTACCTACCTTTTTTTTCTTCTCTAGTTTTTCATTTAAAAAAGAAAATTTCTCAAACAAAAGGGGCATTTGTCGCCCCAATCAATTGCTATTCAAGAAAAGTAAATTAATTATTAGTAAGGATAAGCAGGGAAATCAATTTGAGTTTGGTCTGCATTATTGTAAACACCTTGGTTGGTAACATTTCCGTAACCACTAGTTAAAGATTGGTTTTGACCAGCTTGAACAGAATTTTGAATTTGAGGGTCAACACCATAATAACCGTCAGCACCAACTTGAGTTTGAGTTAAATCGTTAGAAACCGCTTGATTGGTGTAATTGCCAGCACCAACACTAACAGCACTGTTACTGCCACCTTGAACAGAAGTTTGAACTTGTGGATTAGCAAAAGCAGCGACGGGAGCAAGAGTTAAAGCGAGAGTGGAGATGATTAAAGAAGCTTTTTTCATTTTTCAAGACCTCGAAACTTTTTTTTGGTGATTTTTGTCTTCACTCTCTATGTATGTCGGGTTCAATTTTTTTATGCAGGGTGAATTTTTTGACACTCCCTAATCCGCAGATAAAAATTTTGTTTCTAATTGTTGAAACGCCCTAAATTATTTACGAATAATTTAAATCTTTGCTCTAGTTAGACAAAATAGAAGTGATAATATTGTAGACATCCTCAATAGTCCTTCATGAATTTATGAAATCGTCTATTAAAACTCCAGCCTCTCTTCGTTATCTGAAAGCTCGTTTAATACCTTTTAGTAGACCGATATTTTGGGGGTCTTTGAGTATAGTTTTTATCTTTGGGTTAGTGATTTATCAATATTGGCAAAATCCTGAATTGTTAAACACAACTTCAACAACTGATGATTCTCAAACTCGCTCTCAATTATCTTCGGAAGATTTAGCAGTTGGAGCAGATTTAGACAATGTTGATTTGCTTTTGCAAGAATTAGAATCCCAAGCTACAATTCCCTTAAATTTATCATCTCCAAAAAATTACTCTTCAAGCGGAAAAAATCAAAAAACAGTTTTTAATCAGTTTAAAGAACAGCAGAAAGCAAAATTAAATAATTCTTCAAGTTTTGAGTCTTCTTCCAATAACTATAGTAATAATTTACCTATTAATAGGTTGTCTAACCAAGTTCCGTTTAATTCATCTAATTTTAATAGCATTAGTCCACTAACAAATTATCAGGGTAACAAAAATAATCGAGCCTCAGAAAATATTATACCTAATCCTGTAGGTAAATTATATTTATCTAATCGCAATCAAAGCTTAAATACAAACAATTTGTTTGAGCCAAAAATTATTAATTCCACTAATAAGACAAAAAATGATACCAACCTTAATAATTCAGTAAAGTCGATCAATATAGGTAATAGTATAGAATCAGTCGGAACAATTAATTCTCCTAATTACAATTCTCCTCAAATCATTCAACCTCAGTTTAACTATTCTATTAATCCTAAAGTTAATAATAATAATGCACCTTATTCTTCTAGTAGTTTTAATTCTTCAAATCCATCAGAAAAAAAATTAATTAATTATCAATTACCTTTAGTAAACTATAGTAATAATCAATCAAATTCACCTAATAATTATCAAGATCAAAGCCAAAATACTAGACAATCTAATCAAACTAACCCAAATTTGCCTTCAACTGGTTTATTGCAACCTAGTTCCTTAAATAAACCAAATTTTTAATCTAACTTTTTCACTCAAATAAAACCAGTAACTCATTACTCTTGAGCAGATTTATCCTCTCGCTCGCAATTTTTAATAAATCTTAGAGCCTTGGCAAAAAAAAGTTCTTCTTTCACCCAGAAGATAAGCTATCGTGGTAAACAAACTACCAAGATGTCAGGGTAAGGGTTGCGATGAAAAGGATTTTATTACTCGGCTTATTTATTATCGGTTTAGGATTTGCGCTGTTTAACTTCTCAGGAATGGCAAATCGAGGCGAATTTGAATCGATCATCATTGACTTTCGGGAAGATATTCCTACTATTAATGTAAGTCAAGAACTTAGTGCGATCGCACAAAAATATCAGCAACAACCAACCCTCAATAGTATCTTTTCGATCAATGATCATGTTTATATAGTCGAAGGCGATCGCAAATTACTTAAACAACTTAAAAAATCATCTCTTAAACAAAAAACTGAATATATTGAACCTAACTATATCTATCAAGCTTTAGAAGTTCCAAACGATCCAGAATATCCCAAACAATGGAATTTTCGCAGTATTAACATCGAACAAGCTTGGGATGAAACTAAAGGAACGGGTATTACCGTAGCTGTCATAGACACAGGAGTAACGAAAGTTCCAGACTTAAAAATTACTAAATTTACAGAAGGTTACGATTTCGTCAACGATCGCACCGAAGCAAGTGATGATAATGGTCATGGTACTCATGTAGCTGGCACAATTGCTCAATCAACTAATAATGCTTATGGAGTAGCGGGAATTGCTTACGAATCAACGATCATGCCTCTCAAAGTTTTATCTGGTAGTGGTGGTGGTACAGTTGCTGATATCGCTGAAGCGATTAAATTTGCTGCTGATCACAATGCCAATGTGATTAATTTGAGTTTGGGTGGTAGTGGTGAAAGTAATTTACTCAAAGAAGCAGTTGATTATGCTTACAACAAAGGAGTAGTAGTAATTGCTGCTGCGGGTAATTCCAATCAAAATTCTGCTGCTTATCCTGCCCGTTATCCCCACGTTATTAGTGTTGCTGCTACCGATTCTACAGGAGAAAAAGCTCCTTATTCCAATTATGGTGCAGGTGTAGATATTTCTGCCCCTGGTGGTAGTGAAACAGGCAAAATTCTGCAAAACACCATCGATCCTAGTACAGGAGAATCAGTTTTTGTTGGTTTCCAAGGTACAAGTATGGCAGCACCTCATGTAGCTGGTGTAGCTGCTTTAGTTCAAGCTTCGGGTGTTACCGAACCTGCTGAAGTCTTAAAAGTTTTAAAACAATCTGCCCGTAAATTACAAGAAGATCCTCTCAATCACTTTGGGGCTGGTCATTTAGATGCAGGTGCAGCAGTAAAATTAGCCCTGAAAGGACAAATTACCTTCAAAGACTTTTTCCGTTGGTTAAGAGACAATGGCTATCTCAATCCCCGTTTTTGGATTGATGGAGGCGCGATCGCTTTATTACCTAAAATTGCGATGGTACTTGGTTCTTATTTACTAGCTTGGGTGTTACGCAACTATTTACCCTTCAATCTGAGTTTACAAAGTGGTTTAATTTTTGGTAGTTCGGGACTATTTTTCCTACAGGGATTATATGTCTTTGACTTACCTCAATGGCCGATGCGTTTATTTGGTAGTTCCTTACCAGAGTTGGGTAATACAGTCGTTGGTAGTGCAACTTTTAATCCACTCTTTGCCAGTGTTTTAATTCCTTTTGCTTTAATTAGTTTCTTGTCAGGACATCAAACCCTCAAATGGTTTGCAATTGGTTCTAGTTTAGGTGTAGCTGCTTGCTTGGGAATTAGTGCCGTAGTCGATCCTGCCGTTTGGGGACTAGGAAGTAATGCGATCGCACAAGGATTTTTAGCGATTAATGCCATTTTATGTTTTGGCTTGGCATATTTAGCTAGTCAAGGAGAAAAACAAAAACATAAAGCTTAAATTGACTATAGTAGAGATGAATCGATCTTTCGTCTCTACATTTCAATCAAATAATTTAATTTAAAGCTTATGAGCATTACAGTAACAGGAAAAATCGAAAAGAAAGGATTTGGTTTTGGCACTTGGGCATTAGTAGCAGACGATGGTAAAACTTACGAACTCAAAGATCCACCCCAAGAACTTTGTCAATCTCTTCCGCAAGTTCAAGTCGAAGGAAAAATTCGCGAAGATGTAATGACTATAGCCATGATTGGACCAGTTTTAGAAGTAAAATCCTATCAAATACTTTAAGGTAGACGACTAGTTACTTTACCAAGAATTTGTTCACCAGAAATAAAACCAAAAGAACGACTATCAGTACTTTCCTTTGGATTATCGCCTTTTAAAAAACAACTACCATCTTCTTGAACTAAGGCTACTCTTTTTATAATCTGTAAATCTGAACGATAGGGATGAATGGCAACCACCAAATCTTTAATTTCAGGCAATGTATTTAAATAAGCTTGAGGATCGACTAGAATTTGTTCTCCTGGTTGAAGTAAAGGAACCATCGACAGCCCGACAACTTTAAATCTTCTTCTTTTTCTCAACAACCAGAGTAATAATTCTCGATAGCTACTTTCTGGTAATTCTGTTTTCATCTAACTTTAAATATCAATAACTAAAAAGGCGCGCTAATGATGGATTAACGCACCTTATTTTTTTAATCCCTTGAATTAACTAGCTAGCTTTGTACCAATTAACATCACGGTCTTTAGTAGCCCAAAACATTTGGTGAATTTTTTGAACAGCATCCATTAATTCATTAGCGTGTTCGAGATTAACTTCAACTTTACAAGCAGAACAGAGTTTAGCTGCTTTCCAGAAAGTATCATGTAAATCGGGATATTTTTCCAAATGTACGGGTTTGAAATAGTCAGTCCAAAGAATTAATAATTCTTCCTTGGTTTTTTGCGCTTGTTCTTCTTTAATCGCAATATAACGAGATAAAGTGTTTTGATAAGCGATATTAGCTGCCTTATCCCCAGAAGCTGGCATCTCTAGATCGAGAATTTTTTTAGTCATCGAGAGTACCGCTTCCGCAGTAATGCGCGCAGCAGCAGGATCGTAAACACCGCAAGGTCCATCGCAGTGTGCATGAACTTCAGAGACAGGAAGCCAAGTTTTGATTTTTGCAATAGCTTGTTTCAACATACTATTTATGATTGTTTTTTTTGATGCAGTGGTTAAAAATAGTTAGCTTTTGAAGGGGATGATCATAAGTAGCACGCCATAGATTAATCGTAGCTTTATGCCTCTACCCCCCATTTTTTATAGCTTAGTTCGATTGGGGTATTGTTTGCAAGACAAATTGAATTTTTGAGCAAAAACCTCTTCTCTATTTCTACCCTTTCAACCTTTTCAATCTTTGATATGTCCAGTTTCAGATAACTGATAAAACTCTCGAAAGTGATACGTACAAGTGAACTCAAAAGGCGAAATGCCTAAAGAGACTTTGCGTAGAAAATTACAGGCACTTGAAAGAAATTCAAGAGAACCTGGCAATATACCAAGTGACCAAAAAATTAAAGCTTTGGACGATTAGTTGATAACTGATAAAAAGCCATGCTTAACTTAATTTCCAACCCAATCAACTTTTATAACCAGTACGACTTAACTATTCAATCTCCTGCTTCTGGCATTTCTTTAAAAGGTTCGCTTGCTATCCCAGGCGATAAGTCAGTTTCTCACCGCGCCTTAATGTTCGGTGCATTAGCCCAAGGAGAAACTCGCATTCAAGGATTATTATTAGGAGAAGATGTAATTAGTACAGCCAATTGTTTGCGATCGCTTGGAATCCAAATTTCCGATCTTACTGCTGAAACTGTTTTAGTTCAAGGTGAAGGTTTAGAACAACTACAAGAACCACTAGATGTTTTAGATGCAGGCAATTCTGGTACTACCATGCGGTTGATCTTAGGAATTTTATCCGCTCAATCCAACCGTTTCTTTACCATCACAGGCGATCGCTCTTTGCGTTCTCGTCCCATGTCTCGGGTAATCAAACCTTTAACGGAAATGGGGGCAGAAATTTGGGGTAGAAATAACAATAATTTAGCTCCTTTAGCAATCAAAGGGCAAAAATTAAAACCGATTCATTATTTTTCTCCTGTAGCTTCGGCTCAGGTTAAATCTTGTCTTCTCTTGACTGGATTGATGACAGCAGGAAAAACCACCGTTACCGAACCAGCTTTATCTAGAGATCATAGCGAACGGATGTTAAAAGCCTTTGGCGCGGATATTACTACTGACTCCGAAACCAATAGCGTTACCATCACTGGCGGGAATACTTTACAAGGACAATCAGTTATCGTACCTGGGGATATTAGTTCAGCAGCTTTTTGGTTAGTAGCAGCTTCTATCATTCCTGATTCAGAATTAATTCTTACCAATGTCGGGATTAACCCCACTCGAATCGGAATTTTAGATGTTTTAGGCAAAATGGGGGCGAATATTACCATTGAAAATCAAAAAATAGTCGCAGGAGAACCAATTGCTGATTTACGGGTTCGCTACAGTCCCCTTCAAGGATGTGAAATCGCAGGAGAATTAACCGTGCGTTCGATTGATGAAATTCCCATTATTGTCGTAGCAGCAGCCTTAGCCCAAGGAACAACCATTATCAAAGATGCAGCCGAATTAAGAGTAAAAGAATGCGATCGCTTGTCAGTTATGGCTACTCAACTAAGTCGTATGGGAGCAAAAATTATCGAACATCCTGATGGCTTAGAAATTCAAGGCGGACATCCTTTATCTGGTACAGAAGTATCAAGTTATGACGATCATCGCATTGCCATGAGTCTAACAATAGCAGCCTTACAAGCCTCAGCAACAACACTGATTAAGGACGCAACCGCAGCCAATATTTCTTACCCCAACTTTTTTGACAGTTTGCAACAGGTTTGTCATTTGTAGGAGGCAGTAGGCAGGAGACAAAAAACTAATTATGAATGATGAGGGATGAATTATGAATTAAATAATTTCTGCATTCATCATTGCTAATTCATCATTTTTTTGTTCCCTATTCCTTCCTGATAACTGAAATTCGTGTCAACTGAGTAATTTTAAAAGAAGAATCAATCATGGGAAACACATTCGGACATCTATTTCGGATCACAACCTTTGGAGAATCACATGGCGGTGGCGTTGGTGTCGTCATCGATGGTTGTCCACCACAACTAGAAATATCAGAAGCCGAAATACAAATAGACTTAGACCGCAGAAAACCAGGACAAAGTAAAATTACGACACCCAGAAAAGAAAGTGATACCTGTCAAATCATCTCTGGTGTCTTTGAAGGCAAAACCCTAGGAACACCGATCGCAATTTTAGTCACAAATAAAGACGCTCGTTCTCAAGATTACGATGAAATGGCATACAAATATCGTCCTTCCCATGCGGATGCTACCTATGATGCCAAATATGGCATTCGTAACTGGCAAGGAGGGGGAAGAGCTTCTGCTAGAGAAACTATTGGTAGAGTCGCAGCAGGAGCGGTCGCCAAAAAAATTCTTAACTCAGTAGCAGGTGTAGAGATAGTTGCTTATGTTAAACGAATTAAAGATTTAGAAGCGTCAGTAGATAGTAATAGCGTTACGATTCAACAAGTAGAAAGTAATATTGTTCGTTGTCCCAATCCCGAATCTGCAGATCAAATGATCGAATTAATCGAGCGCGCTAAAAGAGATCAAGACTCTCTTGGTGGTGTAGTAGAATGTGTAGCGCGTCATGTTCCCAAAGGATTAGGAGAACCAGTCTTTGATAAATTAGAAGCAGAGCTTGCCAAAGCAATCATGTCTTTACCTGCTACCAAAGGATTTGAAATTGGTTCGGGTTTTGCGGGGACAACGATGACGGGTAGTGAACATAATGATCAATATTATCTCGATGAAAATGGCGAAACTCGTACCGTAACCAATCGTTCGGGAGGTATTCAGGGAGGAATTTCTAATGGAGAGAATATTATTCTACGTGCTGCATTTAAACCCACGGCAACAATTGGTAAGCAACAACGAACTGTCACCAATTCTGGAGATGAAACCGTTTTAGCAGCTAAAGGTAGACATGATCCTTGTGTGTTACCAAGGGCGGTACCGATGGTTGAGGCAATGGTAGCTTTGGTTTTATGCGATCATTTTTTACGCCATCAGGCTCAGTGTAAAAGTTTAAAATAACTAGTTATTAGTTTGTTTCAATAAAGCGAGAGATTGTTGTTTAGTAGTCGCGATCGCTCTTGAACATCAATCAGATTTTTTAGACAAAAATTGATTAAAATAATTGTTCGCTAAACTGATGTGCATTGTCCCACCTGCATATTTTCCTTTTCCTTCTGGAGGGGCTGTCGCCTGCGATGCTTGTCCGCGTCGGATCGCGTTCAGGCTTCATACGCCCCGTCTTTCTGCCTTTTCTCAACCAATAAATTAAATGCACCAGCAGCTTACTAATTCTTATTGTTGACCAGTAACACCATTGATAAAATTAGGATCGTGAGCAGGACTGTAAATACCAACTTGGGTAGAAGGAGTAACTGTAACTGTAGGAGTAGTTAAACCAGTATTATTTTGCTCACCACCACCTACAAAATATTGAGCATCACGATTTTGTTGTACTTCACCAGAACCAATTCCAACTTGAGTATTAGTACCACCTGCAACGTTGTTAAAACATTTATCATCACTGCCTGTAGTAACATCATTCTCTTGTTGAGCAGGAGTTTGAGAACCGTGAATGGCAACTTGAGTATTCACATCGTAAACTAAACAAGCTTTAGCAGCAGGGGTAAAGGAAGGAGTTAAGGGTAATAAAGCTGAAAAAGATAATAGGCTAAGGGAAACAAATCGGAATTTCATAGTGACCTCACAATCTTAATTAATTTCTAGACCTCTTGCATTTGATGAAGCAGTAATTGCTGTCTTCATTATCTTTGTATGTTGATTGAGATCGGTTTATGCACCATCTAACAGTTATCAGTTACTAATTACTAATTATGAGAGATTAATAATCAACCTCGCCGAAGGTGCGCGTAGCGCATTTAGGATGTACTTCATAGAGCGTGAAAACTGTTATAAAACTTGAGTGCAGCGAGTGACCACCAATTCGTTACAATAGGTGATGCACTCTGGATTAAGTTGGATTATGGTTGCTTCTGAGATCGGCTTTTCTCTAGTTGAGTTGGCGAAACAAACTCGTCAAGCCTCACGTCAATTAGCAGTACTATCAAATCACGACCGCAATTTTGCTTTAGAAGCGATCGCGGATGCTCTTACTTCAGCAACTCCAGAAATTCTTGCTGCTAACGAAACAGATTGTCAATTTGCTAAAGAAGAAGGAATTTCTCAAGCTTTATACGCAAGATTGCATCTAGGTGAAACAAAACTACAAGCTGCGATCGCAGGTGTGAGAGATGTAGCCAAATTACCCGATCCGATTGGAGTTAAGCAAATTCATCGTGAGTTGGATCAAGGTTTAATTCTTCAACGAGTTACCTGCCCTTTAGGTGTGTTGGGTATTATTTTTGAAGCTCGTCCAGAAGCTTTAATTCAAATTACTAGTCTGGCGATTAAATCGGGTAACGGTGTCATCCTCAAAGGAGGCAAAGAAGCACTCCGCTCTTGTCAAGCTTTAGTTAAAGTAATTCATCAAGCTCTTGCTTCAACGAAAGTCGATCCTGCTACTGTACAACTTTTAACTACAAGAGAAGAAATTAACCAGTTATTAGCTCTAGATGAATATGTAGATTTAATTATTCCTAGAGGTTCTAATTCTTTTGTCCGTTACGTACAAGAAAATACTCGCATTCCTGTTTTAGGACACGCTGATGGCATTTGTCATCTCTATATCGATGGGGATGCTGATCTAGAAAAAGCCATTAACATTACGGTTGATGCCAAAACTCAGTATCCCGCAGCTTGTAATGCCATTGAAACTTTATTAATTCATCAGGCGATCGCTTCAGAATTTTTACCTCAAATTGCTTTAGCGTTGACGGCTCAAGGTGTAGAATTGCGAGGAGACGAACAAACCTGTCAGATTATCCCCGCTACTCCTGCCACAGAAACCGATTGGAGTACAGAATATAGCGATTTAATTCTCTCTATAAAAATAGTAGATTCTTTAGCAACTGCGATCGCGCATATTAATACCTACGGTTCTAAACATACTGATGCGATCGTAACAGAAAACTCTCAAACTGCGGAAACATTTCAGAATCAAGTAGATGCTGCTGGGGTTTATCATAACTGTTCTACTCGTTTTGCTGATGGTTTTCGCTATGGCTTTGGAGCAGAAGTAGGTATTAGTACTCAACAAATGCCCCCCAGAGGGCCAGTCGGTTTAGAAGGTTTAGTAACTTATAAGTATAAAGTTACTGGTAATGGTCATATTGCTGCTACCTATAGTGGTAATAATGCTAAACCTTTTACTCATAAAGATTTATAAATATTAATTGTACAGACGTATCATGCTACGTTTTTACAGATAATTTATAACTGATAACTGCTCACTGAATAAATGGATTCAATTCAAGTTACTGGCATTCGCTGTTACGGATACACTGGTTATTTACCAGAAGAACAAATTTTAGGACAATGGTTTGAAGTAGATCTAACTTTATGGGTAGATTTAAAACCTGCTGCGCAAAGCGATCGCATTGAAGATACTTTAGATTACCGACAAGCGATCGCAATTGTCAAAGAAAAAATTAAAACGGCTAAATTCGCTTTAATTGAAAAATTAGTTGATGCGATCGCAGAAGAATTATTATGCCTCGAAAAAGTTCACCAAGTAAGAGTCAAGTTATCTAAACTCGCTGCACCTATTCCTGATTTTGGCGGAAAAATTACTCTAGATATTACCAGAGCTAAAATGGCTGCAATTGACAATTCGTAAAATCACTTAACATTTAGAAAAATAGTGATCAACTTTACGCAATTACGACCAAGGAAATTAAGAGTAATATCTGCCACATTAGTATTAGAAAATCTACTTCTAGAAAATTGTTGAGTTTGGAAGTTTGATTTAAATACAAATTTATAGGCAAGGAAATTTTAGGTCGATGAATAGAAAAATTAAATTACTAATCAATCCTTTTTGGTACTACCTTAATCAGCATCTTTTCGATCATCAATCTGTTTGGAATATGAATCTATTTTGGCACTTATATAAAATTCAGTTACTAAACAAATGTTGGAACAAGGAAAGTTCTCAACAAAGTCATCCTTATCTCTAAATTATTGGTTTCATATCTTAATTCTTTAGAGGCTATCGGTACTCTGATTTAGTGCAGTTTGACAGCCTCATTTTTATTTAAAATAACAATTTTTACTTTATTAGTAATTAGTAACTAGTAACTAAGCTGGTTGAGCTTTTTATTTTTATGTAATTATGAAATGGATTCCAAATCACTAATTAATATCTGCGATGAATGTGGTAGCCTGTATTATCAACCAACTTCCAAGATGAATTCGTTGTGTCCAGAATGCAGTCATATTCTTTATGGCTATGAGTTATGTATTCATGAATTCAACAACGTAAGATGTACAAAATGTTATTGGGATGGTTCGATATCAGAATATATTACGAAACTTAAGTCAGAAAATTTTTTTTAATTATCTTTTAACAAGAAATAATGTTTAACTTTTTAAATGAATGTTATATTGGGCAAGATTTTGGTCTAAATCTCAATTAAGCTTAGTAATTCTAGTTTAGATAAAGCGATCGCGTTTTTTTAGTTTACCAAAGAGTATAAAATACCTGTTTATTTAGTAACTTCAATAAGTATTAGATTCGCCTACACTAAACAAGAAATTATAGTTAATTTTTACCTGCAAAACTTACAATGTTTAAAAAATTAGCAGCTGAAACACTTGGTCTTAGCGATATTGGCAAAATTATTTCGCCAACTGATTACGATAAAGTAGATGCGGATGATTATTTGTTTCACGAGGATGGAGAGAAAATATTTTTCTTAATCAAATCAAAAAAAGATGAATATTGTTTTACTAACTTGGCTTTAATTCATGTTGATGGAGATTCGGCTGTTTCTAGTAAAAGAATTGTCAAGCGTTATGAATACGTCAGTTATAAAATTTCACAAGTATTCATTGAAACGGCAGGTAACCTAGACTTAGATATTGAATTGAAATTTACTTTAGATGATCGCCTAGTTTTTAGTATTGACGTAAGTAAAAATTGCCTCGAATCTTTGAAGGATATTTACAAAGTTCTAATCACGATTGGCAAAATTCAGAATAATGAAGAAATTGCCCGCAACAACGCTACTTTGTGTCTTCAAGCTTTAGCATCCATGTACAAACTTGGCACTATTGAAAACGAAGAAACAATTGTGAAGCATTACAATTCGCTTCTGGTAAACTTTAATGCCAAAATTTTGGAAAACTATAGAAAACGGGACTTTAGCAAGATTTTTGAAAAATATATTCGTCTTTAAAGGATATGTAACTTGAACTCAGCTTATATAACATAACCTAAATGCCGATAAGCTTCTTCTGTGGCAATTCTACCGCGATGGGTACGACTGAGATAACCAATTTGTAACAAATAGGGTTCATAAACTTCTTCAATTGTTCTGGCATCTTCTCCTGTTGCTGCTGCTACAGCTTCTAATCCTACTGGCCCCCCTTTAAATTGTTCAATAATCGTACCGAGTACTAAACGATCTGTCCAATCTAAACCAGAAGCATCCACATTAAACAGATTTAGTGCTGTTGCTGCTAATTCTGGGGTAATAATTTCTTGTTGGTGAACTTGGGCATAATCCCTGACTCTTTTGAGGAGACGATTGGCAATTCGAGGTGTGCCACGAGAACGACGGGCAATTTCCGTTGCACCTGGTTCAGTAATTGAACAGTTTAAAATTTCTGCTGTACGTTGGATAATCAGAGTTAGTTCATCAGGTTCATAAAAACGTAATCTTTGAATTAAACCAAAGCGATCGCGTAAGGGTGAAGTAAGAGAACCAATTTTGGTTGTTGCACCGACTAAAGTAAAACGTGGTAAGGGAATACTTCTAATTTTTGTAGTTTGTCCTTTGCCAATAGTAATATCCAAGCGGTAATCTTCCATCGCAGGATAAAGTAATTCTTCGCTCATGCGGTTGAGACGATGAATTTCATCAATGAAAAGAATATCTCCTGGTTGCAGATTAACCAATAATCCCGTAATATCTCGCGGACGTTCCAAAGCAGGTGCAGCAGTAATTTTGCAGTTGACTCCCATTTCTGTCGCCAAAATTAACGACATAGTAGTTTTGCCCAAACCAGGAGGGCCATATAACAAAAGATGATCGAGGGGTTCTTGTCTGCTTTTGGCTGCTGCGATCGCGATTTGTAACACCCCTTTTAAATCTTTTTGTCCGATATAATCAGCTAAAGTATGGGGACGAATGCTCTCTTCATTCTGTTCGTTTTCTTCGTTAATTGTAGTAGCGGTTAACAGCGATCGCTCTTCAGTATTAATTTTTGATTGAGATGGTTTTTTAGAAGAGGAAGATTGATCGGAATTTCGTTTAAGTGCCATTGGCAAGCTAATTAATTTTAGAAGGCTGAAAATGCAAATTGTTTCTCAAGTATAGCTAATCTAGTAATTATAAAGAAATTAGGAAAAAACTAAATTTAAAATATTTGTTGGTTGTTAATAGTTGATTATTGATTTCTACTAATTATTAACTATAGATATTAATCTTGAATTATTGTTGTTTGTAAAAATATTTCTTTGCCATCGCGAGTGTAAAATTCAATACGCTCAATCCATTCTTTAATATTAGTTAAGTAAAGGCGGTCATCTTTCATAAAACTATAGCTTCTTGCAATACTTTTTCTCTAATACACTCGTGTAAAGTTTTTGGTTCAGTTAAATCTACCTTTCGTCCTAGCAATTCTTCCAATGATTGCATTAAAGCAATTTGGTCTAATAAGGTTCGTTGTGGTTCAAATTCTATCAGCAAATCTACATCACTATCTGGTCTTGCTTCACCTCTAGCTACAGAACCAAACACTAGCACTTTATACACACCATATTTTGCAGCTATTTTTAATATTTCTGCTCTAAAAGGTAATAATAATTCTTCGATTCCCATCAGTTAAATTTAGCTCAAATCAATGATTGATATTGGGTTTGGTTATCGCTTAACTTGGCCTAATTATTAAATTTAATTATGTTTGTTAAACAGATTTAAAATTATAAAATAAACTGAATCTAACCAGAATCTCAATTTATGACTAAATCACAGGGGCGGAAGATTATCGAGCAAGTTATCCAAATCAGTCAGGGCAGCAATAAGACCAAAAAATATTGCTAAAAATAAACTGCTCATAATTCCGTAAATTAAAGAAAAAGATGCGTGGAAATAAGTAGAATAAGACCAATATATTGCTGCCACAAAAAATCCAGCTAAAATACCAAAAATAAAACGCTTGATTAATCGACGAAGAGATTGTTGATTCATGTTTGATGGTAAAACTAAATCTATTAAATTTATTCTAAACGAGAAACTTTTGCTCGATACAAGCGATCGCATGAATCCTCTGTTTCAATCTACTCGTCGTCGTTTAGCTCTTTGGTACACTATTGTTACTGCGGTATTGCTATTTTTATTTGCTACGGGAGTTTATCTTTACGTTCGTAGTACTTTAATTGAGCGGATTGATGATACTCTCAAACACGTGATTGAAGTAGTTAATCGTTCAATTGTAATTCAACCGACTGCTAATAGTAATGTTAATTATCGAATTAATTTAGAAGCGAGTTTTCGTCATAATCCTGATGCTGTAGAAGATGATCGCATCGATCTTGAATGGTTTAATCCCGATCAACAATTACTGTGGTGGACATTTTCTGAACCTTTAACCGTACCTTTGCATCCTAATCGTATTAGTGAAACGGTGTATTTATCAGATAATCGGATTTTACGGCAACTAACCAAAAAAATAGAAGTTAATCATCAGATTTTAGGTTATTTAAGAGTTAGTCATCCTTGGTTTGAAGTTACTAAACCGATTCATCAGTTAACTAGAGATTTGGCAATTGGCATTAGTTTGATGGTTCTTTCGGTAGCAGGAATTGGTTGGTGGTTATCAGGAATCGCGATCGAACCTGTGCGAAATTCGTACTCTAGTTTAAAACAATTTACTGCTGATGCTTCCCATGAGTTACGCAATCCGATTGCGACAATTCAAACTAATGTACAAATGGCATTAGCTTATCCTGAAGCAGAACCTCAACTGCAACAAAGACAATTAAAAGTGATCGAAAGATTAACTCAAAGGTTGGGTAGATTAGTTAATGATTTATTATTTTTGGCGCGTTCTGATAGTGGCATTGTCCAAACTAATTTTGAACCAGTACCATTAGATGCATTATTAATTGAAGTAATTGAAGAACAAAAAACCCTTGCCGAACAAAAAAATATTTTCTTATCAGTACATTTAATTGAACCCAATCTAAAATCTGATCTCAGTTGCGAAGAAGTTTTTACTGTACCAGGAGATTGGAATCAGTTAGCGCGTCTGTTTACTAATTTAATTGCTAACGCGATTGAACATACTAAAACAGAAACCAACTCTGAAGATTATCGACCTGCGATAGAAGTAGAATTACAACAAATTAAACGCCCTGCCAAACTTAAAGTTAGAAGAAATTATTCTGATTCACCTCGTTCTTTTGCTTTACAAATCAAAGTCAAAGATAATGGCAATGGTATTCCTGAATCAGCTTTACCTCACATCTTTGATCGCTTTTATCGGGCAGATCCTTCTCACAGTCATAACCGCGATTTAGAAAATGCCACAGGGGCAGGTTTAGGACTTGCGATCGCTAAAGCTATTGTTGAAAATCATCAAGGACAAATTACTGTAGAAAGTGTAGTTAATCAAGGAACTACATTTACGGTGATTTTGCCACAAGATTGAGGTAGTTTTTTCGTACAAAATATAAAAATGGAAAAAATTATGATTATTACGGGTAGTAGTCGTGGTATCGGTGCTGCTACTGCCTGTATTGCTGCCGAGCGTGGTTATGCTATTTGTGTTAACTATCTTCATCAACAAAAAGCTGCCAATAACATTGTTGATTCTATTACACAGAATGGAGGTAAAGCGATCGCAGTCGCTGCTGACATTGCTTCTGAGACTGAGGTAATTCATTTGTTTAAAACAGTGGATCGACAATTAGGAAGGGTAAGTGCGCTGGTTAACAATACTGGAATTCTAGCGCAGCAAATGCGAGTAGAAAATATGAATGCTGCTCGTCTCAATCGAGTTTTTGCGACAAACATCACTGGTAGTTTCCTTTGTGCAAAAGAAGCTATTAAACGAATGTCTACTAAATATGGTGGTACAGGAGGAGCTATTGTGAATGTTTCCTCAGCAGCTTCTCGTCTAGGTTCTCCTAATGAGTATGTCGACTATGCTGCTTCCAAAGGCGCGATCGATACGATGACAATTGGATTAGCGAAGGAAGTCGCCGAAGAGGGCATTCGCGTAAACGCTGTACGTCCAGCTTTTATCGACACTGATATTCATGCAAGCGGTGGAGAACCAAATCGGATCGAACGAGTCAAAGAGTTTATTCCTATGAAACGAGGAGGTCAACCAATTGAGGTAGCTAAGGCAATTTTATGGTTATTATCAGATGAGGCGTCCTATACAACAGGTTCATTTATAGATGTTGCAGGAGGCAAATAACCCCAGTCTAATTTCCGCAATATTTACAGCAGTTTTCGTGCTTAGTAGACTATAAGGCAGAAGGCAGAAATACAAACTGGAAATCGCTGTAAGGAGCGAACAAATGACTCCAAAGTTGACGATTCGACCCATGACCTCTTCAGAGGTTCAGCTTGCTCTCGATTGGGCAGCCCAAGAAGGCTGGAATCCTGGTTTACACGATGCCACCTCTTTCTACGCCACCGATCCAGCAGGATTTCTGATTGCAGAACTTGAGGGGGAACAGATCGGTTGTATCTCCGTAGTTCGCTACAATAGCAAATTTGGATTTATCGGGCTTTACATCGTTAAACCTCAATGGCGAGGACTTGGGTACGGACTTCAATTGTGGCAAACTGCATGGCAGCAGTTGATTAGTCGACTTGATTCGGAAAACTTTAGCATTGGTTTAGATGGAGTGCTGGAGAAGGAATCAACCTATCATCAGGCTGGATTTACAGCAGCATATCGTCATGTTCGTTACGTTTATGAACCTATTTCATCCAATTCAGTTCCGAGTGATGTAATTTCACTAACGGATGTGCCATTAAAACAAATCATTCTTTATGACACAAAATTTTTTCCAGCGTCACGTCCTCAGTTTTTGTCGCCTTGGATTCACTTTGCAGAAGCTGCCTATGGAATTGTATCGGGCGATCGCCTTTGTGGTTACGGAGTGTTGCGTTCCTGCCGTCAAGGTTTTAAAATTGGACCTTTGTTTGCAGATACGTTCGAGATTGCAGATTCTCTATTTCGTGCCTTGACGTATCATGCTGAAGGGCAGCCTGTATTTATCGACATTCCCGATGTTCAACCAGCATTACCAGTTTTAATTCAACGCTATTGTTTAGAGTCTGTGTTTACTTGTGTGCGAATGTATCGAGGCAATGTGCCAAATCTTGATGTAGAGCGCATTTTTGGAGTGACAACTTTGGAACTTGGATAGAGAAAATGAAGAAATTTTAGGTATTTTTGTAGTTTTTTTTTTCAAACAAAACACTTCTGAAATAGCGAGAATTGAATCCCTTTCACTCCAGAAGTGTTAAATTTTAGTTTAAGTTGAAATTTTAGAAACGATTGTTTCTACGTCCGCCGCCACCAAAAGAGTTTTTGTTTTCACGAGGTCTAGCTTTATTAACTTTTAACTCGCGATCCATCCACTCTGCGCCGTCTAATTTAGCGATCGCTGCATCTTCTTCTGCTTCTGTTTCCATTTCTACAAAAGCAAAACCACGCTTGCGTCCTGTTTCACGGTCAGTAGGAAAATGAACTCGTTTAACACTGCCATACTCAGCAAAAACTTCTGTTAGATCTTCTGGACCAATCTCATAATCCAGATTGCCTACGTAAATTGACATAAGTTGATTGTCTCCTCAATCAAAAGTGTGTAGAGAGATAAGATTTCGGAGTGAAGCTTGTCAATACCAGATGGAAAACCTATCAATACTGAATGCAAATTCTAATCTTCAATCTCTATTCTCAGGATTAATGATAACACTTTATTTGAGAATGTCAGATTCAAAATTCCAAAATTACAGGAGCATGATCACTTGGTTTATCTAATTTTCTTGGTTCAAGGTCAATTTTACAATTAATTGCTTGTTTGTATAACTTTTGTGTCAAATAATGATGATCGATGCGCCAACCACGATTACGAACAAAACCAGCAGCACGATAATCCCACCAACTATAATGTCCTGTTTCTGAATTAAATTTACGAAAAACATCTTGAAAACCAATCGCTAATACTTCTCGTAAAGCTTCTCTTTCTGTAGGAGAAGACATAATATGATTTTCTTTGCCTTTGGGATTATAAATATCTCGATCTTCTAAAGCAATATTAAAATCACCACAAATACAAATTTCTCTAGTTTCTTTATCTTGTAAAGTGGCTAAATATTCGCCCAACAATTTTAACCAAGCTAACTTATATTGATATTTTTCACTTCCCACTGCTGAACCATTAGGAACATAAAGATTAACCACTCTAATATCTGCGATGACTCCTGTGATTACTCGCTTTTGTAAGTCAAATTCTGCAACTATATCACCTAAAATAGGACTAAAACCGCTACTCACCTCGGTTAAAGGAGTTCTACTAAAAATAGCGACACCGTTATAAGCTTTTTGCCCTGAAATGTAGAGATGATAACCTAATTGTTCAAAAGCAAGTCGAGGAAAATCTTGATCGATCACTTTGGTTTCTTGTAAACAAAGAACGTCTACAGAATTTTGGCTTAACCAATCAACTACAATTTGTTGACGAGTCCGAATTGAGTTGACATTCCAAGTCGCGATTTTCATCTTCCGTTTGAATTTTAATTAACGAGTTTTAAATTATCTCATTTACAGTCAAAATAAACTTGAAAATATTATATTTTAATGATTTTAGAAAATTATCAATTTAATTATTCTTGGCAAGGCAATAAAAACAAACCTGTTATTTTATTTCTTCATGGATTTATGGGCGATCGCTTTGATTTTGAGCAAGTTATTTCTTTGCTTTCTTCTTCTTTTTCTTTTCTTACTGTGGATTTACCTGGTCACGGTAAAACTAAAATTTTTGGCTCAGAGGAATATTATACTATGTCAAAAACTGCTCAAGCTTTAATTGAATTATTACAAAAAAATCAAATTGCTAGATGTTTTTTAGTAGGCTATTCTTTAGGTGGTCGTTTGGCTTTATATTTAACTATTTATTTTCCTAACTATTTTGAGAAAGTTGTTTTAGAATCTGCTTCTCCTGGATTAATAGCAGAAAAAGAACGTCATCTACGTCTTAAAAAAGACTGTCAACTTGCAGCAAAATTAGAAACAAACGATTTTGAAGCTTTTCTAAATCAATGGTATAGTAATTCTTTATTTAATTCGTTTAAAAAACATCGCGATTTTAATCAAGCCATCCAAAAAAGATTAAAAAATAATCCCCAAGAGTTAGCAAAATCTTTAAGAAATCTCAGTACAGGACTTCAACCTTCTCTATGGCAGCAACTTAAATTCAACAAAATACCTCTACTGTTTGTGGTCGGAGAATTAGATCAAAAATTTGTTTTGATAAATACTCAAATGTCAAAACTATGTCCCAATTCTCAATTAAAAATAATTAAAAATAGTGGTCATAATATTCATTTTGAAAATCCTGTTGAGTATTCAAAAGTTATTAAAAATTTTTTATTTAAATAAGTTCAAAAAATATTTATACTTAACAACAAAATTAACTAGGATTAACTAAATTTTTCTTGGATTCTGGCATAATACTCGGAAAAGCCATTGTGAGCAACATAATCAAATTTGCTACCCAAAACAACAAAACTAACCATAAGAAACCAAGCCAAGGTTGCGGATAACTAACTAAGTTTATTCCCGACCACAATTGCCAAATCCGAAACCCAGTATAAACTGTTCCAATCGTAACCACAACACTTGGGCATAACCAACGACTAAAACTTATTTCAGAAGTAAGCTGAACCACAACGGCTAATAAATAACAACTGAAAAACTGACGAGATAGCGATCGCTCCCAAAAAACAACCAACATTACCGTAGGAAGAATTACTCCAATCACTAAGGCAACCTTGACCCAAATTCTCATAAACTGCCACTGTGTCTCACTGAAAGCCATAATTGGTTTTAGTTTTAAAATTTGATGTTTAACTAACCAACCAACTCCGCCACTCAAGCAAGTAGCGATCGCAATAAATAACCAGACAGTAAGCCAGTGATTGGGATTCATTTTAATTACTTACTATAGCCTTTTTCATAGTTGTGAAGTACAATCAACACCCCAGTTTTTGTTTATGGTTAATTGATAACTGGTAACTGGTGTACAGACGTTCCATGGAACGTCTCTACTGGTCACTGATTAAAATAGCTGCCTTCGATGTAGAAAGCAGCTTAAAGTTAAATTACTAATTTGGAGAATGAAAATTAGTAGTCGAAGTCACCGCCACCTGGTGCAGCAGGAGCTTTTTCTTTTTCAGGTTTATCAACTACGATACATTCAGTAGTTAAGACCATACCTGCAATAGAAGCTGCGTTTTGTAGAGCGGAACGAGTTACTTTAGCTGGGTCAACAATACCTGCTTCAAACATATCAACAAATTCGTTGTTAGCAGCATTGAAGCCAACATTAAAGTCTTTTTCTTTAACTCTTTCAGCAATTACCGCACCGTTTTGACCAGCGTTTTCAGCAATTCTTTTTAGAGGTGCAGTTAAAGCACGAGCAACGATTAAAGCACCTGTTAGAGCTTCGTTAGAAAGGTTGCTATTAGCCCAAGTTTCGAGTTCAGGAGCGAGGTGAGCTAAAGTAGTACCACCACCAGGAACAATACCTTCTTCTACGGCTGCTTTAGTTGCGTTGATTGCGTCTTCTAAACGAAGTTTGCGGTCTTTCATTTCGGTTTCAGTAGCAGCACCTACTTTGACGACAGCTACACCACCAGCTAATTTAGCTAGGCGTTCTTGAAGTTTTTCTTTGTCGTAGGAAGATTCGGTTTCGTCGATTTGACGGCGAATTTGTTCGCAACGAGCTTTAACAGCTTGTTCGTTACCTTCAGCAACAATGGTGGTGTTGTCTTTAGTAATGGTGATACGACGAGCTTTACCAAGCATATCTACTTTGGTATTTTCTAATTTTAAGCCCGCATCTTCAGAGATTAATTGACCACCAGTTAGAACAGCGATATCTTCAAGCATTTGCTTACGGCGATCGCCAAAACCAGGAGCTTTTACTGCTGCTACGTTGAGTACGCCACGAAGACGGTTAACAACTAAAGTAGCTAAAGCTTCTTTTTCGATGTCTTCAGCAATAATCATCAAGGGTTTGCCTTGACGAGCTACTTGTTCTAAAACTGGAACTAAGTCTTGTACTAAAGTGATTTTTTTATCAGTGATCAAGATAAAAGGATCATCGAGAACCGCTTCCATGCGTTCGGTATCAGTGACAAAGTAAGGAGAGGTATAACCTTTGTCAAAGCGCATCCCTTCAGTGATTTCTAATTCGGTAGTCATAGACTTACCTTCTTCAAGGGAAATCACGCCTTCTTTACCTACTTTATCCATCGCTTGAGCGATCATGCTACCTACTTCGTCGTCGTTACCAGCAGAGATAGCACCAACTTGAGCGATCGCTTTGGAATCTTCAATTTGCTTGGCGTGTTGAGCAATTTTGTCGACTAAATATTCTGTAGCTTTATCAATTCCGCGTTTGAGAGCGATAGGATTAGCACCGGCAGCAACGTTGCGTAAGCCTTCTTTGACAATCGCATGAGCGAGAACTGTAGCAGTAGTAGTACCGTCACCTGCCACATCATTAGTTTTGGAAGCAGCTTGACGAATTAAAGATACTCCAGTATTTTCAATGTGATCTTCTAATTCGATTTCTTTGGCGATTGTTACCCCATCATTAACGATTTGGGGTGCGCCAAATTTCTTTTCTAATACTACGTTACGTCCTTTAGGGCCAAGAGTAACTGCAACGGATTCTGCTAAAATATCAATTCCTCGTTCTAAGGCACGGCGTGCTTCGTCGTTGTAGATAATTGATTTAGCCATAGGTTTATCTGTTCTTCCTTGAAACTAATATTGTGAACTTGAAAGTAACTTAAATGTTGATGAGATGATTGTCAGTTATTACTAACTCTGACTACTAAGCAACAGATGCTAGAATATCTTTTTCAGATAAAAGAACGTAATCTTCTCCGCCAAGTTTGATATCAGTTCCAGCATATTTGGAGTAGAGAACTTTATCTCCTACTTTGACTTCCAAAGGTACATTACCGCCATCATCATTGCGTTTACCAGGCCCAACAGCAACTACTTCACCTACTTGAGGTTTTTCTTTGGCAGTGTCTGGTAAAAGGATACCACCAGAAGTTTTCTCTTCAGAAGCACTGACTTTGACAAATACGCGATCGCCTAAAGGTTTAACTGTTGAAACATTAATTGAAATAGCTGCCATAGACTAATCCTCCAGATATATTTGAGAAGAGAGCTTTCTTTTAAGTTAGCACTCTCACCTTCCGAGTGCTAATTTAGCTAAATAAGGTAGGAGATGGCAACTGTTTGGATAGTGCGGTTTACCGTACAATCTTGTGACGTTGATTTAAATGTAGATAGCAGTGGCAAAAGAAATGAATAAGGGCGATCTCGTGTCTTGCTGTACTTGCAGTGACGCAAATTTTTCTGACAATGATTGACCGTTGATTGTTAACAAATGTTTTTAAATTACAAAGAAATGCAAAGCAACTACATTTTTTTGTCTTAAATATCAATTTTCAAAATTGATTTTTATATTTTCTTTAGTTTGTTTAAGCTAGTAGTTATATTATTTTTATAATTAGGGTTGGCAATAATATTCTATTTAGTAAGAAAATATCATGCCTATCATTTATTTATTAATTGTTCTTTTTTGCCTATTTATACTAATTAAATATTGGTATATTTTTGTTTCGTTGATAGCGGGAATTATCGGCTTATATTTAGCAACCAAATTAATTTCATATATTTTACTTCAGCAAAAAATAACTAAAATCCAAAATAGCGATGTAGTTTCGATCCCATCTCAAACTCTTTACAGCATTCCAATTGATATTGTTAAAATTCCTGGTGAGCCAAAAAAATCAGTACAGTGGATAGTCAAATCTATTCGCCCCGAACTGAATGATGGCATTCTTAATTTTGTAAAATTAGAACATGAAATTAATAAAACAAAATTAATTAAACAAGAAAATCCCAAAGATACTAATTTTCAAACTATCAAAAAAATCTCTTCACTCACCAAAGAAATTTTTAACAAAATAAATCCTCAAATTACTGAATTAAACAATAAAAAAAATGAATTAAAAAGATTAGAAAACTTGGTATTGACTTCTAATATTTATCAATCAAAAGCTCAACTTTATTCAAGAGCAGGAGTGCAAGTACAACAACTAATTCAAACCACAGAAGATTTAAAACATGAATATTCACAAGTGATCCGAGAAGAGTTAATCAATGCAGAATTATGTAGATTTGATCCAGAAAGCATCTCACATTTTCTAGAAGAGAAAATAGTTTTACAAGCAAAATACGAAGCAATTAGAACTCAATGTCAAGATCTAAAAAATGAAATAGAAGCTTACACAAACTTAACCAAACAAAGCTCTGTTTAAAAAAATTAAAATCAGCCGTTTTCAGTTGAAGTTTTAAAAAGTAAGTGTTATTTTTCTAATGATCAGTAGAGCGATCGCAAAAACCTTATCTTGCCATTGTTTTGCTTCAGTAAAATAACTTAAATGCTTGACATTAGTAGTAGCTACTGCAATATATCTACCAGGATATTTTTCAGTTAGTAGTTGCCATTGGGTGCAGATAATTATATCAACGTCGAGACTTTTTTCATCTGCTGTAGGGATTTCTTGAGTTGTAGCTGTTGCCCATAATTCAGCTGCTTTTGACAACACTTCAGAAGTTAAAGGTAGGAAGGTTACAATATTTTTCAGTTCGTCTAAACTTTCAATACTATTAATATTTGATTTTTTCTGAGACTCCAAAATAAAGCTTCTTCTAACTTCATAGTCACAGATAGTTGTCTGAAAAGTATAAAATGTCGTCCTGAACGCAGTGAAGGATCAGCGCAGCGATTGCGAAGCGAAACATCTCAGCGCATCAGCCAGAAAGATAGATTCTTGAGGGGCTGTCGCTGGAATTTACTTCCAGCGTTTAAACGCCCCGTCGTTCCGTTTCACTCCACTTCATTATGACAAATGAGACTTTTCAGATCTCCTCTGAGGGTTTCAAACTCATTAACATAAAAAGGAGTTTATAAATATTGAAAATATTTGGCTTGTTTCAATTAAATTTAAAAGTATTTATCATCAAATTTTTATTACTTTTATCTTGTTGCTGGCTAATTATAGGATTAGGAAATTTAGAGCATAATTTAGCTTGGGCTGAAACTAAAACTTTATTAACCTTAGAAATTTTGCAATCTCGGATTGAACAGCCAATTCAAAAAGAAGGAATAGATACAATTGATTTAAGTAATTTTATTATTGATTTAAGTAATAAAAATCCCGAATTTAATCAACAATTTTATCAACAACTCCAAACTAAATTAATTCGTAGCAACAAACCCATTGTTTTAGATTTTAGTCAAACACTTATTAAAGGGAAATTTGAGGCTAAAGATTTAGGTATTTCAACTCGTTTAGCTGAAGGAGCTTTATCATCTTTATTAAATCCCTTGGAACAAGAAACTATCAAAGAATATAGTCAGCTATCTCTTCAACCAGGAGAACAAATTCCAACAGTTAATATAATTAGAAGTGGATTAAAGTTTCAGCAAACTGAATTTACAGATCAAGTAGATTTTAATAATAGTTTTTGTTTACAAAAAATTATTGCTACAGAAGCAAAATTTAGACAAGAATCTAATTGGATTAATAGTATTTTTGTTCGAGAAATAGATTTTAGTAATACTCGTTTTCAGAAGGAAGCAAATTTTAGTTATAGTAATTTTGGTAGTAAGGTAAAATTTGTAGGTGGACAATTTTTAGCTCAGGCAAACTTTAATAATAGTTATTTTCAAAATAAGCTTGATTTTCAGTCGGCAAGTTTTGAACAGTTATTAGATTTTAATAATAGTAATTTTGAGGGATTAGTTAATTTAAGTAAGAGCGATTTTAAACAAAGAGTTATTTTTATTAAAAGTAGATTTCAAGAATCTCTCTTAATGATTAATAGTATTTTTGAAGGGATGGTTGATTTTCGGGATACTTTTTTTAAAAAGCCAATTGATTTACAAGATTCAATTATTTTAGAACAAATTAATTTAAGTAATGCAGTTTTTGCTCCTCAGACAAAAATTAATGTGGCTGGGTTAGGTTTTGATTCTGATGTTGCCAAAATTATTGGAGAGACTGGAATAATTGGGAAAATTATTAATGTGCCAATTTTAGAAGGTAATGAAATTATTTTACGCAATTTAATTAGAAACTTTCGGAGATTAGAACAAATACCTGACGCTAATCAACTTGAATATCAAAGAGAAAAACTTAGACTGAAACAATTAGGTAGTCAAATTATTGCTGTTAGTTGGCAAACTATTTTTAGTTTAAGTTGGCTTGGCAAAATTTTGGCTTGGTTGGGATTAAGTTTGGTTTTATTGTTAGGAAATTATGGCACAAACTTTAGTTTAGTGTTTGCCGTCGGGTTAATTGCGATCGCATTTTTTAGTTTATTATTTTGGTTTGTTGATCGCTATCGTCGTCGTGTACCCAAACCAATTGTACCGAACCGCTATGAAACT
This sequence comes from Stanieria cyanosphaera PCC 7437, assembly GCF_000317575.1. Classification (NCBI taxonomy): domain Bacteria; kingdom Bacillati; phylum Cyanobacteriota; class Cyanophyceae; order Pleurocapsales; family Dermocarpellaceae; genus Stanieria; species Stanieria cyanosphaera. The sequence continues at coordinate 2,005,158 of NC_019748.1, forward strand.
ATTTGTATTGTAAGTAGTTATTGGGCATTAACTTTATTTGGCATCATTGGAATTTTTCAAGCTACCGACCGACCTTGGTTAACTTTAGCTTGTTTAGCCATAATTCTATTACCAATTCCTGCTCTTTTATTAATTCGTCTTTATTCTCAAGGACGCTATCACAATCTACTTGACCTTACTTATTTTGTCGAAGACGGTTCAATGCGTCAATTTCGGTTAATGTTGGGACGTTTACCAATCATACCAAGATTTCCCTTTTTTCGCGATCGCTATGAACCTATTTTATGGGAGAGAAAATGGAATTGGCTTAATTATTACGATTTGAGTTTAAATAATTTATTAAAATTTGGTTTTAATGATATTCGCTTACGCGATCGCGATTTGCCAGGTATTGTTGCGACTTTAGTATGGTATCAGTGGGCGTTAGGAGTACTGTATATCATTTTGTTGTTGTGGACTCTTTCACGAACCATTCCAGGATTAAATTTATTAATTTATTTTTAATAGTCATTGATCATTGGCGTAGAGACGTAACATGTTACGTCTCTACGGGTTGTAATTACCGAACGCATCTATACGGTAACCCTTGCCTCTTAGTCTATCTAGAGTAGTATTAAGTAATTTTACAATTATGAAAAGATACAAATAACTTTGAATATATAAATCGTCTAAAAATGAGTGTTAAAAATAAACCTCCCGGCTCGCGGTCGCGCTTAATTTCTAATATTCTGTTTTTAATAGCAGGGTTATTTTTATTTGTTAATCTCTTTTTTCCGCAACTGTTTGGTAATCAGATTCCTCAAGTTCCCTATAGCTTGTTTATCGATCAAGTAAACGACGGCAATGTAGCAAGGGTATCGGTTGGACAGAATGAGATTATCTACGAAGTCAAAGGAGAAAATGACCAACAACCCCAAATTTTCCGCACTAACCCAATCTTTGATTTAGAACTACCACAACGTTTAGAGAGTAAAGGAGTAGAATTTGCTGCTGCACCTCCACCGAAGAATAATTGGTTAGGTAGTATTTTAAGTTGGGTAATTCCTCCCATTATTTTTGTAGCTATCTGGCAATTTTTCCTTAGTCGTAGTGCTGGTGGTGGCGCACAAGGCGCACTATCTTTTACTAAAAGTCGGGCAAAAGTCTATGTTGAAGGCGACTCAACCAAAGTTACTTTTGACGATGTAGCTGGCGTAGAAGAAGCTAAAGTTGAATTAACCGAAATTGTCGAATTTCTCAAAACACCAGAACGTTATAAAGCTATTGGCGCAAGAATTCCTAAAGGGGTGTTGTTAGTAGGGCCTCCAGGAACAGGTAAAACTCTACTTGCTAAAGCTGTTGCAGGAGAAGCTGGCGTACCTTTCTTTAGTATTTCTGGTTCAGAATTTGTCGAATTATTTGTCGGTGCTGGTGCAGCTAGAGTTAGAGATTTATTTGAACAGGCAAAACAAAAAGCTCCCTGTATTATCTTTATAGATGAGTTAGATGCGATCGGTAAATCTCGTGCTGGTAGTGGTGGTTTTGTTGGTGGTAATGATGAAAGGGAACAAACCCTCAACCAACTTCTAAGCGAAATGGATGGTTTTGCTGCTGGAGATGCCACAGTGATTGTTTTAGCTGCCACTAACCGTCCCGAAACTCTCGATCCTGCTTTGTTACGTCCAGGAAGATTTGACCGTCAAGTTTTGGTAGATCGTCCTGATTTAGCTGGTCGTCAGAAGATCTTAGAAATTTATGCAGCTAAAATTAGATTAGATGTCGATGTCGATCTTCGTCAAATTGCTACTCGTACTCCTGGTTTTGCTGGTGCAGACTTAGCTAACTTAGTTAATGAAGCTGCTTTACTTGCTGCCAGAAATAAACGAGAAACAGTAACTCAGGCAGACTTTAACGAAGCAATTGAAAGAGTAGTTGCTGGTTTAGAAAAGAAAAGCCGAGTTCTTAATGAGAAAGAGAAGAAAATCGTTGCTTATCATGAAGTTGGTCACGCCTTAGTTGGTGCAGTTATGCCTGGTGGTGGTAAAGTCGCTAAAATCTCCATCGTTCCCCGTGGGATGGCAGCTTTGGGTTATACCTTACAAATGCCTACCGAAGACCGTTTCTTAATGTCTGAATCAGAATTACGCGATCAAATTGCAACCCTTCTCGGTGGACGAGCAGCAGAAGAGGTCGTTTTTGGTAGCATTACCACAGGTGCATCAAACGATTTGCAAAGAGCTACTGATTTAGCCGAAAGAATGGTTACTACTTACGGCATGAGTAAGATTTTAGGGCCTCTAGCTTATGAAAAAGGACAGCAAAACAACTTCCTCGGTGATGGTATGATGAATCCACGTCGCATGGTAAGTGATGACACTGCCAAAGCGATCGATGAAGAAGTTAAAGAAATAGTCGAAACTGCTCATCAACAAGCTTTAGACATTCTTAACCAAAATCGTAATTTACTTGAACAAATTGCTCAACAAATCCTGGAAGTGGAAGTGATTGAAGGAGAAAAACTACAAAGTTTACTTCAACAAGCACAATTACCAGAAAAACAAATGGCTCAAGTTTAATTTTTTTGTTAAAAGTTAAGGGAGTAGAGGCACTAAATCCTTGCTCCCTTTATGCTTATCTTACTTTGATCTAATCCTATTGCCATAAATGATTATAGAACCTGTATGCCTCTTTGAAAGGGTATCTTAGAAAATCTGTAGCGCGAGGAGCATTTTTTGAAGAAGTACTATCTTACCCCTGCAACTTTGCCAAATTGGAGTAACTACTTCTCTCAAGTGGCTGTAGTTGAAAAGAATGGTATCAAAATGATTTACATAGCTGGACAAGTTGGAGTTGACAATCAAAAGAATCTAGTTGGCAACGGTAAATTACGAGACCAAGTGGAACAAACATTTAGAAATCTTCAAACAGCGTTAGAAAGTGTTGAGGCGACAATCGCAGATATTATTAAAATGAATATTTATGTGGTTAATTATCAGCCTGAAGATGCAGAGATAATTGGTGAGGTGCTACAGCAATACTTCAGTATGGGTCAACTTCCAGCAATGTCTCTGATTGGCGTACAAGCCCTAGCTGAGGAGAAATTTCTCGTAGAAGTCGATGCTGAAGCTGTGGTAAACGGTGATGGATAGATGTAGGAAGTTTTAAACATGTTTGTAGAGGCAGCAGGCTAACAAGTGCGTTGCAGCGGAATGATGTCTTTTGTGCTTGGTTCAATGCTAATTGCATCCCCTGAACGCAGTCGTTAAGAAAAAAATGTAACTAAATGTACCCATATCAAGCAATTTGTCAAAGTCTTGCTAGAAAGCGATCGCCAAAAATTTTTCAACCAGTTCAAAAGCGCGATCGCATTGTTCATATCCCTTGATCAATTTGAGACAATAATAATCAAGATGACTAAATCAGTATCAGTTTTGAAATTATGCCAACATTAGAAGAAATTAAACAAATGATCTTTCAGTTACCGATACAAGAACAAATAATACTAATGGAAGATTTAGAAGAAAAACTAGAAACTCTACAAATAATGCAACTAGCCGAAACTGGTTTTACAGAATGGAATGACGAGGAAGAAGATATCTATGATGTCTAAGCCTCAACCTGGAGAAATATGGTTAGTCCGATTTCCATTTAGCGATCTAACTTCTGCTAAACTAAGACCCGCACTTATCCTCGCAGTTCATCGAGAAGAAGTAATTATTTTGGGTATATTTTCTAAAATTCCTGCTGGTGTTTTGCACAATAGCTGGGTATTGATTCAAGATAGCGATGCTCAATTTTTACAAACAGGCTTAAAGAAAACATCGTTGATTAGAGCCGATAAAATAGCTACAGTCAGTATATCGGTATTTAAAAGAAAATTAGGCTACTTATCAATAGACTTATTAGTTAAAGTGCAAAAAGCTTTAAAAAATGTCTTGAATCTTGCTTAAGAGTTCTTTTAATAATCTTTGATATGTAGCTTGTAAAGTAGATACATAGTGCGATCGCATTTATCAATTAATGTTCTTATTCTTCCTCAAGTAAATCGGCTCGCAGATCGTCTAAAGTTCCTCGTTTAGCTTGTCCTGTTTCAATTGCTTTCAAAGTTTGAGTCGCATTGTAAGCAATTTCTGTTCTTTTCTTCTCAATCCGTCGTTAAGTTGTTGAATAGATACAGTCTCACTCATAAATAATAGTTTTTATGCCTAAGTATAGAAGCTCGATTTTTATTGTAGTGCGATTAAAGCTCTAATCATTGGAATCGTATTTTAAACAAAACAGTCTTGATCGCATAAAGTTTGTCAAGATGTTAAAAGCGCGATCGCTGTTGTCTAAACAATTTAAATCAACCAAAACTTTAGCTTTTTTAGATGATGATAATTGATCTGACAAAAAAAAACTGAACCAGGTTTAGGGTGGGCCATGCCCACCTTAATTATTTTCTATAACCAATTTCCTACCAGGACAAAAGGAGCCCAATAGTAAGGATGACGATATTGAGAGTCGGGAGTTTGTAATAAAGTAAGTTGAGCTTGGCGTAATGCTTGAGCTTTATTAATTTGAGTGTTACTAGCTAAGTTTTGATAAAAGTAACCCATCAATTCGGATGTCGCATCGTCATTAGCACCCCAAAGAGTTGCTAAAGTACTCCGTGCGCCAGCGCGAACAGCCACACCAGCTAATCCCAACACCGCTTGATTATCACCTTCTGCTGTATTACAAGCACTAAGAACCAGTAATTCAATTGGTTTAGTTCTTCTCAGGCTACCTACTTTGAGTAAATTATCTAATTGTTTGACATTGATTAGTTTATTGCCTGTAGGATCGCCACTGACGATAAAAGTTTGGTCAGAAGTAGAACTAAATTGACCATGAGTAGCAAGGTGAACTACGGGAAAATCCGATTGTTGTAGTCTTTGTTGAAGACTAGCTTGAGTAAATTGATTATTCAGGAGAATTTCTGAGTCTTTGAAGATAGTTTTAATGACTTTTAACTCTTCTTCTACTTTAGGAATAGGAGGAAGTTCTAGTTCTGGTAATCCTTGAGTTACCCCAGCAGCTAAGACTTTAATCGGTTGTCTGGCAAGGGGTTGAGGATTAGTTAGCTGTAAGCCGGAACTAAGAGCAACATTGTAATCTTTTTCAATCAGATAGGTTTTTTGTTCTCTGTCATAAAGCATTGCCATCGGAATGTTCCGCAAAGAACCATCTAAAACAAATACTAAGGTTTTAACTTTGTGTTTGGTTAAATCTGGCTCGATGGGTCGAATTAACCAATCATAGATTGTTTCAGCTAGAGGTAAAATATCTTGATTGAGGGATGTTTGTAGGTTTGTTTCAATCTGTTGTAATTGTCCTCTTTGTTCTGTTGTTCCTCTGGTACTTCTGACTTGTTCAGCAACTCCTGGATCTCGAAAAGCATTGTTGCGTAATTGCTTGATTGTTCTTTGAACTTCTTGTTTGGAAATATCGGTATAGTAACGTCGTAAATCTTGTCCAGGAATTGTAGCAATTACTTCTAAACGTTGATCCAAAATAATTGGATAAATAACGGCTGCTTGCTGGTCAACCTGATCGATAATAACTGGTTCTTCAGCAACTTCAGAACAAGGATCACGGAAGAAGTTATCTAGTTCTACAATTTGAAGTGATTCTAAGACATCCCGAGCTTTGTTGAGTTCTGCTTGCGTAGGTTCTTCTTTTAACAAAATACTCACAAATTCACGAAAAATAGGCTCTACAGGAGTAGTAGCTAAATCAGTCCGCAAAGCTTTAATTGTATTAAAGGAGGCTTCGTAAGCTGCGATCGCACCTGGACGATCATTTTCTTGGTTAAGAATTCTACCTAGTTGTCTTTGCCAACGATAGGCAATTTCGGGATAATCTGTGGTAGGAACGAGTTGAATGGCTTGTTCAGTTAATCTTTTGGCTTCCGAGTATTGTTGCTGTTTTTCGTAAAGTTGACCTAAATAACCCAACGCTTCTGCTTCTGCGGAGTTGTTCTTAATTTGACGTGCATCTTTAGCTGCTACAGCAAGTATTTGAGCCGTATTAGCATCAACTATTCCTTGGCGAATTAAACTTTGAGCGTAGTTAATTCGAGAAAAAATACCAATGCGACTGGCAGGTAAGTTACTAACTTTGGGTTGTAGTTGTTGACTTAAAGCAACAATCTGGGGTTGTAGTTGATTGGCTAACTGATATTGAAGTTGTACTGCACCAGTTCTAACTTGGTTTAAGAAACTGGCATCAGTAATACCTAATTCATCAAGATTATTTTGTAGTTCTGTGGTAGCTGTTTGCCAAAATTCCCAAGAATCGATTAGTAAACTCAAATGATTTAATTCGGCTCGAAGTCCATTGAAATCAGAATTTTCAACTGTAGCTGCTTGTTGATAATAATTGAGTGCTGGTTGATAAGGCTTTAGTGCAGCAGTAGCCGAACCTCCCTGGTTAGATACTACATCAAGCGCAACAGTTTGGGGAGGAAAGCGATTTTGGTTTTGTTCAGCGATCGCTCTAGCTGTGTTGCCTAAACTTAGTAAAGCAGCAGTGGTTTCTACAGGGGAATCAACCGCTTTGGCAGTATCTAAACTAAAATTAAGAACTGATTCTGCTACATGACCATAACCAGTTTCACGTAAATAGTCACCTAAACGCAATAATCCTGTCGCTTTATTGAGAGAATCGGGTTGTTCAATAATTGGTTTCAGGATGGTTTTAACTTGTTGTTGGGGTTGGGAGTCTTGCTCGACGTTGGCTACTAAATTCTGTTCGATTGATTGAGCCTTTTGTTGCAATTGAAGACAATTAAACTGCTCTACAGCAAAAGCCTCTAAAACAGTCTGACAAGATTGGGGATAAAGTCCTAAAGCTTGTTGAGCAGTAGCAGTATTAATCAAACTTTCTGTTTTACCTTCCAGATTTCCAGCAGTAGCATAAAGCTCGGCAGCTTCCTGCCAATTTGCGATCGCTTGATCTAATTTTCCTGCTTCATAAAAGGTTCTGCCTTGTTGAGCCAGATTTGCTGGTTGAGCAGCAATAACTTTTCCTTCTAGAGAAAGGACAGGTAGACACAAAGTAGTAATCAGTCCCAAACCTGCTAATAAAATAATTCTTAGGTGTCGCTTTAAAACACGAGACAGTATCTCTATACGAATCTTCATTGTCTTGCCCTAATTGAATGGGTAAATTGATTAAAAAGGTAAATATTCTAAAGAAAAATAAATTCCGTCTTCCTGTAAGGTTCGGTCTTGATCTTCCACTTCTACTAAAGGAATACCCCAATCTAAACGAGCATTCAAGCGATCGCTCAGGGATAGTTGCAAACCTAAACCCAAAGAAAAGAGGGTATCTTCGTCTTGTTGGTTGTTATCATCTGATTTGTTCCAAGTTGTACCAAAATCCAGAAAAGGAATTACTGCAACCGAACTAGTATTTTCATTCCAGCGTAAAACGGGAATTCTAACTTCTGCGGAAGCAAAAATGCCACTATCTCCTAGTAAAGCATCCTGACGATAACCCCGTGCGCTTTCTGCACCACCCAAACTAAACTGTTCTAAAGGAACAAGTTGACTCGTTGAAAGTTGAAGATCCGAACGCAACAACAGATTAATATTAGATTCAGCATCGAGTTGACGTAACCATTGAGCTTGACCCCGCCAAGCAAAAAACTTGCTATCTGGTGCATTCTCATTAATCGTTGAATCAAACAAATCCAAACCCACACTAAATTGCGACCGCGCTGCTAAAACTTCTCTACGAGTACGTCTAGTCCAATCTTGGAAAAATCGCACTGCCGATACTGTCGTTTCCCCGTCGTCATTAGCTCCCACTGACAGAGGAAAAGGATCATTTAATAAAGTAGTTTTATTTGCTTGACGAGAAAGTTCTACTCCCACCGCTAACTCTTGAGTAGAATCAGCATTAGCAGTTAAAAGAATTGGTTGCCGAAAAGTCAATTGATATTGATCGGTTTCCGAATCAATATCAAGCTCATCAAAAGGTGGTTCAACAATCTCACTTTCAACAAAACGATAGCGAAAACCAACTGTACCGTTCAGAGAATTAATCGGAACTGTATACCCTGCTTCATAATCATCCGAACCATCAGTATTTTTATAAACAAAACTAGCGCGATCGCCTTCTCCAGCAAAGTTATTATGATTAAGGGCAATTCCCCGTTGAAAACTTCCGACACTAGGAGTACGACTATTATTAACAAATAATTCTGGTTTAAACGCAGGTGCTTGATTAACTTCTACTTCCAAATTCCAGCGATCGCGCCTTGCCCCGACAGATAGTTCTGCTGTTAAATTTTCTACTAAAGGATCTAACTGTAATAGTTGTAGTGACTCTTGCAGTTTATTAATATTTAAAGGAGTTTTTCCACCACGAGCAACTCGACTGCGAACATACTCTTCACTCAATCTACCGTTAACTTTAACCGCAATATCTTCCAGTCTTCCCTCAATAATTTGAACCTTAATGACACCATCTTGAATATCTTGTTGGGGAACAACTGCACCTGAATTGATATAACCTTGACTGTTATAAAATCTAGTTAAAATTGTTTCTACTTGAAGCAACTCAGCAAAAGTAATCGGACGATTAGTATATTGCTTAATTAATTCTTGTAACTCTTCCTCGTCAAAAACTGTACTTCCTTCAATTTGAAACTGTTTGACTTCAACTGTGCCTGATAAATCCCCTGGTTGTTGTCCTGGTGGAGTTGCTGGCGGTTGTTCTAACAGATCTTCTAAAGGTGGTAGCGGTTTTAACTGTGGTGATTCTGGTTGAGTTGGTTCAATCGGAGTAAAAGGTGGAATGTTTGGTCGAGGTGATGCATCAGGAGGTAATGATTGAGCCTCAACTGGTAGATTGCTTCCTAAGACTAACATTATTGGAAAAGCGACTACCGAAGGTAGCAGCGAAGCGATCGATGTTTTTTGAAATAAATAGTGCCAAAAGCTGTTCATTTTAAGTGATTATTATTAGATTGCTTTGCCTAGCTGGCTTTATTTGGTTAATTTTGTTTTTCCCAGAATAGGATAAGTACAAACTCTTAGACAAGTTACTCAAATTTTTTTCGTATAAATACAGTTATTTTGATTGGAATTAGCAATCCTTTGAACTAAACATCAGAAATATTGTGGTTAAATTATCTGTTATTACTTTCCAGATTTTCCGTATTTTTATGCAAAATAAAGCTATAAGCAACATTTCTTTATACATACTGTTAATTAGTTGTAATATTATCCATTTAACGCTCAAAACAATATTAATTAAGGCTTTTAAATTCAATACCAACCAAAAAAAATGGGCATTCCCATCATTGTTAGAGGAGAATACCCATTGAGCTACTAATCTTACTAGTCTAAGAGGTTGTCTGATCGATCTAATTTGCTACCTAAAAGTCCGCGCTCATCTCTCAAGTTGCGAAAACAAATAATAAAAGAGTCGATCAAACTTTTTAAATATCTTCTAAGCTTTGTTCACAGCAGCATTTGTTAGAGAGCGATCGATTTTGAAAATTAATACGCCTAAAGGTGGTAAACATAAATCAAGAGAATAAGGCAAATTGTGGAAAGACCATTCTTCAGTCCACTTACCGCCTAAATTTCCCATGTTGCTACCGCCGTATTTCTTGGCATCGCTGTTAAAGACTTCTGTATAAAAACCAGCCTCTGGTACACCAATGCGATAGTGACTATGAGGTTGAGGAGTAAAATTACACATCACTACTAAAAAGTCATTGGGGTCTTTACTACGACGAATAAAAGAAACCACACTATGACGATTATCGCTACAATCAATCCACTCAAAACCAGGTTCTTCAAAATCTCTGGTATAAAGGGCTGGTTGATCTTTATAAACTTGATTTAGTTCGCTAAAAAATTGTTTGAGTTGAACATGGCGGTCATATTGCAACAAATGCCATTCTAAATCTCCCCAAACATTCCACTCACTCCACTGGGCAAATTCCATACTCATAAACATGGTCTTTTTGCCTGGATGAGTAAACATAAAGGAAAATAAACAGCGAACGTTAGCAAATTTTTGCCATTCGTCCCCTGGCATTTTACCAATTATGTTGCTTTTACCGTGAACAACTTCATCGTGGGAAAGTGCCAACATATAGTTTTCGCTGTGGTGATACCACATACTAAAGGTAATGTTGTTTTGGTGGAATTGACGAAACCAAGGATCCATCGAAAAGTAATCCAACATATCGTGCATCCAACCCATATTCCACTTGAGGTTGAAGCCTAAACCACCCGTGTATGTCGGCCAAGAAACCATCGGCCAAGCAGTAGATTCTTCAGCAATGGAGAGAACTCCAGGGAAATAGCTAAAGAGTAGACTATTAACTTGACGTAGAAAGTCGGCTGCTTCAATATTTTCTCTGCCACCGTATTGATTGGTAACCCATTCCCCTTCTTTGCGACAGTAATCGAGATATAACATCGATGCTACAGCATCAACCCTGATGCCATCAATATGATATTTATCGAACCAGAAGAGGGCATTGGCAACCAGGAAATTTCTGACTTCGTTACGGCTGTAGTTGAAGACTAAGGTTCCCCATTCTTTGTGTTCGCCTTTACGGGGATCAGCGTGTTCGTAGAGATGAGTACCATCAAAGAAAGCTAAACCATGTCCGTCTTTGGGAAAGTGTCCAGGTACCCAATCGACAATTACCCCAATTCCGTTTTGGTGGCATTGATCGATAAAGTACATTAAATCTTCTGGATTTCCATAACGAGAAGTAGGGGCATAATAACCAGTTACTTGATAACCCCAAGAACCATCAAAGGGATGTTCGGCAATAGGTAATAACTCGATGTGAGTATAACCTAGTTCTTTAACATAGGGAATAAGTTGTTCTGCTAATTCGTAATAACTGAGAAATCTTGCGTCTGGTTTCCAGTCTGAAACTTGAACTGGTTCAACTTCTCCTGAAAGTAGTTTAGTTTTTTCTGAGGAAGAAGCGTGTAACCAAGAACCGATATGAAGTTCGTAGACAGAAACAGGTTGAGTGAGAGGATCGCTATGACGACGTTGATCCAGCCACTCATCATCATTCCATTGATAATTATTTAAATCGGCAACTACAGAAGCTGTTTTTGGTCTAACTTCTTGTTGGAAACCATAAGGGTCGGATTTTTCATAAATATGTCCTTCCCAGTTTTTAATTTCGTATTTATATGTAGTTCCTATTCCTAATTCGGGGATAAATAATTCCCAAATTCCATTGCCTCGTTTACGCATTTGGTGTTCTCTGCCATCCCATTTGTTAAAATCGCCAAGAACCGAGACGTTACGGGCATTAGGCGCCCAGACAACAAAAGAAACTCCTTTGACTCCATCAATAACGGCTGGATGCGCGCCCATTTTTTCGTAGATACGATGATGATTGCCTTCGGCAAACAAATGGATATCAAAATCAGTTATTTGGGGTGAACGAAAAGCGTAAGGATCGTAAATGACTCTTTCGCGATCGCCTTCTTTAATTTTTAATTGATAGTTAGTTAATTGAGCATTTTCAATCGTACAAATAAAAAAGTTGGGATGATGCAAACTATGCATCGGATATTGTGTCCTTTCTTCTGGAAAAATTACCCAGGCTGCACTAGCTTTGGGAAGATAGGCACGAATAACCCAACTGTTGATTTTGCCGTTTTGATCTAATGGATGACAACCTAAAATTTCAAAAGGGTCGTGATGCAGATTATGAACGATTTGATTGACTTGTTCAGGAGCTATAGTTGAAGACATTAAACTACCAGTTATCGAGCAACGTAAAATAGAGAACTTTGTCAGTTTTTTATTTTTGTTAAATATTTTTATATAACTTTAACTATTTTTTACACCTTAAATTCAATTAATCTTGATTTTTTGGCTTCAATTTTAGTTTTGGCAATATAGTTAATCGAGAACGGTAGTATTGTTTTGATGATTAGAAAGGAAAAAAAGTTTTAAACAATTTGCGGATTTGAAGTAAAAAAATTAGTTGGCGAAGCTCTGGGTTTAATTCTTGTGCAAAAGGGATTTGCGCTATTTCTATTTGCAGTTGAGCATATTCGGCAGCCGTTAATGGTTCACCTGTAATTGGCGATCGCGCTTCTAAGATTATTTCGGTTCGTAAAATTTCTTCGGGCAAATCTTCTGGTGGTGGTAAAGTCAAACCAGTTTGTGATACAAGAGTAATTAAAGCAGTTAAGCTGACATACCAAATTCGATTTTTCATCAAAGCCTTCTAGTTTCCAAAGTTGAAATTTTAAACTTAATCTCCTTTCACAATTGCATTTTGAGCTACCGTAAGAAATTATATCAGGTTCGCTTATAGTTCGGTTGCTATACTAACGCCTAAAAGTAACAAAAATTGCCATCAGAAATATTTTTGATGGCATCGATGCTAGTTTGGTAATTCAAGGTTGTGGTTAAGTGTAAATTTTTGCTATTACAATGTACGCTTTTTAGATGAATAGACTACAAAGTTAATTAAACTAAACTTTTCCCTATTCCCTCGAAGAATTAATCTGGTTTACTTAATTGAAAACTGCCGTAATTTGAAGCAAAAAAAGAAAACATAATTTTTATATGGGGGGAATTACAATTCCCCCTTATGATATGTATTGCCTACCTTTTTAGTAGGGGCAAATCGCTCCTACTTTTCTTTTTAATAAAAAACTAAACCCAAAATTCCTGCGATTGGAATAATGAAAACTACATCTACACGTAATCTCAAAATTGCTACAATTGCGCCTACAAAGATTGCTAAACTAAGCCAGTGAATTTGTGCCGTTTGTCCAACTACAAAAGCAGCAATGAAAATCATGCCAATTACGGCTGGACGAATTCCTTTTAAAGCAGCTTGAATCACTACAGAATTTTTGATCGTTTCTAATACATCCGAAAGAGTAACCATCAATAAAGCTGGTGGAAAAAAGATGCCTACGGTTGCCACAGTAGCTCCTAAAAATCCCTTGACTACATAACCAATAAAAGCTGCACTGATTAAAATCGGTCCCGGGGTAATTTGTCCCATTGCAATCGCATTACTAAATTCTGTTTGAGTTACCCATTGATAATTATTGACTACGATTTCTTGAATCATAGGAATAAAAACATAACCACCGCCAAAAAGCATCAAACTCATTCCAGAAAAAGTAATAAATAACTTGGCTAAACTTGTTTCTCCTAAAGGTAAAGGTATTAAAGATAATGCCAGCAGTCCTAATAAAATAATTAAAGGAATTGCTATTTTTTGCCAAGATAATTTTTGACTAGGAAAAATAATTGATTCTTGTGGTAATTTTTTCGCTACCTGACGACGAAAACAAAACCAGCCGATTAATCCTGAAGCCAAAACAACAACTAAAGTTATATAAAATCCGCCAATTATTTGTAATAATAAAGCTGCTACAACCGCGATCGCAATTTCTCGCCAACCTTTAATGGCTTTTTTACTCATGTTAATTGCAGCACACAAAATAATTGCTGTTACTGCGGGAATAAAACCAGCAAAAGCTTTATTGACTGCGGGAATTTCTCCTGCTTGTAAATAAACAATCGTTAAACCTAAAATTAAAACAAAGGAAGGTAATAAAACTGCGGTAGAAGCAATTAATGCACCTATACCACCTTTAATACGATACCCAACATAAGCAACTACATTAGCAGCGACAGGACCAGGAAGACAACTAGCTAAAGAAATTCCATCTAACATATCTTCATGGGTAAGAAGTTTATGTCTTCCCACAATAATATTTTCAACGACGGAAATTAAAGCCATCAAACCACCAAAGGCTGTACTTCCAATTTTGAGAAATGTCCAAAATAAATAAGAAGAAGATATAGATTCAGATTGCCTAGATTCGTAGTAGTTTAGATTTACTTTGTCAATCATTGTCTTGAGCTTTAATTGTTAAGATAAGATACTTCTCGTTAAATTTGCTCTGGTAATATTAGTTATAAATACTGGAAAATATAGCTTTTTTATAATTATAAAATACCGTCAATTTTGTTTTTTTGTTGATAATTAATTGTTGATTGATGAGCGGTAATTGTTTTATGGCTATTATGACAATTTAAGCCTTGCTATATTTTTTTTACTCATAAAAAACCAGAACTATAAAATTTGTTTTCAAGTGAAGAGAATTAGGTGATTCGTTCACCAAACCTTTTCCTAATTCTCAACTCTTAATGATGAAACAATTAGTAACTAAGCTGCTACTACATTACGAATCTGAATTTCTTGTAATAAATTGGCTTGTACATCTCTTCTTTTGAGATCTTCAGGATCTATTTGTTGAAGAATGTCTTCTTTCAAATTTTGGTTGATTTGATTGAAGTTTTTAATTGCTTGTTTAGTGAATTCAATTGCTTCTCCTTGAGCAATTTTGACTCGTTCATAACCTAAAGCATCCAGTACATCACCTGCGACTAATTCAAAAATCATTATTTCTTCATCAGTAGCGTGCTTGAGAAACTTTTTGGTGTTGTCTTTAATGACTGGTTTAGTTACATTACCCCACAAAGCACTAGAAGCAGCAGCATTGGAAGCTTCACTCGATTCGTGGAAATCAAGCATTGCGGGAGTATATTCTACTTGTAAAAAACCACACAACCCTTGAAGAGTAGTTTCAGGATCGCTAGTAAGATTTTCATAGCTAACACTATAAAACTGATCTGTACTCAAGCGATCGCGCATTTGAATCGCTAAACGTTGTGCTTTTGCCCAATTTTGAGCAATATTAAAAATATGTTTTTCTCCGACTACTGCTTTTTGAAAAGATAAAGCGACATCTCTGCCATCGCGATGCAAGTATATATACTTAGCATCAGGAAGATAAGCATTAATTTCTGGTAAATACATCACGTTAGCTAAACTTTTGCAACACCATTGCTTTGCACCCCAAGTTTCGGCTAGAATATCGTATACCGCACAAAAAACTGCTACTAAAGAACGCTCTCTACAGCGACGAGCTACATCTGCTCTATCTAAATGTACTCCCTCCCAAGGTACCGGGTTTAACTCTACCAAACGGCAAACATCATCTACTAACAATTGAAATGATTCAATGTGTTCTAAGTTTCCATACATAGAAAGTAGAGGCATCAGACGTTGTAAAATATGCGGAGGATGGGGGGCTGCAATCTCAGAAACTTGATTTAGCATTAAGCGTAGTAAGTTAGAACCAGATCTTTGAGTGCCAATCATTAAAAATCCCATAGTCTTTAAATACTCCTTCTCAAAAAATTAGTTGCGGAAAGTTAGGTACAACCTTTTTGGTGTTGCCCGTATCAGAGATTAAATAATCTTTTCTAAAACAATCAAACTGGTTCACGTTCTTGGTTTAATAGTTTTAGAGAAAGATATTGTTTCAATCAATATTTTTCTTGACAATAAAATGAATCCAACTAACCTATTGGTTTGATTTGGTTATATTCTGTTGAATAAGACAAGCTCTTTGGCGATCCTTGTCATAGTTTACTGTTGGCATTTGCATATTTCATCTAGGTGATAATACAGTGCCAAACTTTAAGGACAATCAGTGAAATTAGTTGTTTTTTGTGAAAGGTTTAATTGCTTTATGGGATACAGCTTACTATTGCCGAACAATTTTTAATAGTGATTTTAAGGAAGTTAAGCAAAAAGATATGCATAAATACAGAATAAATACTGGTTATTTTTTATATTTTGTCAAATTTATAACATTTATACTTAAGTAGAAGTCAGGCGTCTAAAAATTTTTATTGATCTTGAGAAATCTTTTTTTAAAGACTTTTAACTTAATTAATCAAGCAAACCATTGTTGAGTAATGATTCAAAAAAAAATAATAATTAGCAAAAATTTACCAAGAAAAATGAATAAACTCAGTATAACTACCGATGACCAAACTAAAACAAAAACGAAATCGTGGTGTTATTCTTACACCTGAAGGATTGTCCAAGCTTCAAGAAGCAAGAGTCCAGTTGGAATATCAGGAAAATTTTGGCGACAGGTACACCTATGAAAAAATCAGTGAGTTAACTTATTTAGACCTCAACACAATCAAGAAAATATTAGTTGGTAAAGAAGGAGTTGACAAGCGATCGCTTGAAAAATGTTTTTTAGCTTTTAAGTTAAAACTAACCGAAGGAGATTTTACCAAACCTAATCTTAATAAACGTCAAGATTGGAATGAGGCAGTTTCGGTTGAACATTTTTTTGGACGCACCTCTGAACTCGCTACCTTAGAAAACTGGTTGCTCAAAGACCGCTGCCGATTAATTGCCATCATAGGCATGGGCGGAATTGGAAAAACAACCTTATCAATCAAATGTGCCGAACAAATTGAGGGAAAATTTGATTGCGTGGTCTGGAAATCTCTTCGAGATGCTCCACCCGTTGAAGAAATTTTAGCAAACTTAATCGAATTTATCTCTGAAGGTCAGGAAACTAAAGTTAATTTACCCGAAAGAGTAGGTGAGAGGATCACAAGATTAATCGATTATTTTCGTTCGCTCCGCTGTCTGGTTCTACTCGATAATGCCGAATCAGTTATGGATAGTGGTAATCGAGTAGGAAAATATCGCTACGGATATGAAGGATATGGCGAACTTTTCAGAAGAGTAGCAGAAACAAATCATCTTAGCTGTTTGATGCTGACGACGCGAGAAAAGCCCAAAGAAGTAGCTATCTTGGCAGGAGAAAAACTGACAGTTCGTTCTTTACAATTAAAAGGTTTAAGCAAAGCAGAAGGGCAAGAAATTATTAAAGTCAAGGGACTTTCAGGTTCAGAATTAGAATTAAATCTTCTCAGCGATCGCTATGCAGGTAATCCTCTAGCGTTAAAAGTAGTAGCTACAACAATTCAAGACTTGTTTGATGGCAATATTGCTCAATTTTTAAGTCAAGAAAACACTGTTTTCGGCGATGTTCGCGATATTTTAGACCAACAGTTTGAGCGATTATCAGATTTAGAAAAAAAGATTCTTTACTGGCTCGCGATCGCACGTGAACCGGTCTCCTTAGCTCAATTGCAAGAAGATTTTGTCTTACAAGTATCACCAATCAAATTACTAGAAGCATTTGAGTCTTTATGGAGACGTTCTTTAATTGAAAAAAACACTGCTGGTTTTACACAGCAACCTGTAGTGATGGAATATGTAACTAGTCGATTGATTGAGGGAGTCTGTGAAGAAATAGTTATCAATAAACCTAGGCTGATGCTGGATCACGCCTTAATCAAAGCAACTGCGAAAGATTATATTAGAGAAAATCAAATTCGCCTGATTCTTCAGCCGATTATACACGAGCTTTTGGCTGTTTTTAGAAATAAAGGAGATATTGAAACGCAGTTAACCGAAATTTTGGTGACGCTGCGAGGAAAATCATCCTTAGAACAAGGGTATACAGCAGGAAATATTATTAATCTATTTTGTCAGATGGAGACTGACTTAACTGGTTATGATTTTTCTTTATTGTGTGTTTGGCAAGCAGATTTACGTCAGGCGCGATTACATCAGGTTAATTTTCAATCTGCAGATTTATCTAAGTCAGTTTTTGCCGAAAACTTTGGGGGAATTTGGTCAGTAGCTTTTAGTCCTGATGGACAGTATTTGGCTGCAGGAGATACAAAAGGAGATATTATCTTACGACGAATAACAGATGGTCAGCCGATTCTAAGTTTTAAAGGTCATCATAGTTGGGTCGTTTCTCTTGCTTTTAGCCCCGACGGTAATACTTTAGCTAGCGGAAGTTGTGATTGTACAGCAAAATTATGGGATGTTAATACTGGTGAATGTCTTCATACTCTAGACGAACACGAACAAGAAGTATGGTCGGTTGCCTTTGGTCCCGATGGTACAATCTTAGCTAGTGGTTGTGATGATCATCAAACAAGACTATGGAGTGTTAGTACAGGTAAATGTCTCAAAGTCTTTCAGGGTCATTTAGGTGAAGTACTCTCGGTAGCTTTTAGCTTAGATGGACAAATGCTCATCAGCGGTAGTCACGATAACACGATCAAACTGTGGGACATTAATACCCAGAAGTGCAAACAGGTTTTTCAAGGGCATGAAGATGGAGTGCGTTCTGTTAGTTTGAGTCCCGATGGTCAAATGCTTGCTAGTAGCAGTAATGACCGAACAGTAAGATTATGGGATCTTAATACAGGAGAATGCCTCAAAATTTTTCGAGGTCACGCTAATGCAGTGTTTGCTGTTACTTTTTGTCCGCAAGGAAATCTTCTTGCCAGTAGCAGTATTGGACAGAAAGTGAGGTTGTGGAATATTGAGACAGGAGAATGTCTTAAAGTTTTTCGGGGTCATTCTAATGTGGTCAATTCCGTTACTTTTAATCCTCAAGGTAATATTTTAGCTAGTGGCAGTTATGATCAAACAGTAAAGTTATGGGATATAAATACTTATCAATGCTTCAAAACTTGGCAGGGATATAGCAATCAAGCACTTTCAGTTACTTTTAGTCTAGATGGTCAAACCTTAGTCAGTGGTGGTCATGATCAAAGGATAAGGTTATGGGATATTAATACTGGAAAAGTTGTCAAAACCTTGCACGATCACACTAATTGGGTTTTTAGTGTTGCCTTCAGTCCCCTTGGTAAGAATAAAGAGATTTTGGCAAGTGGTAGTGCGGACAAAACCGTAAAACTCTGGGATCTCAGCACCGGAAAAGTAATCAAAACTTTGTACGGACACGAAGCTGCAATACGGTCAATTGCTTTTAGCCCGTTCACCTCTAAAAAGGGGAGCGAAGGATGGCTCTTAGCTAGTGGTAGTGAAGATCGAACCATTAGGCTATGGGATGTTAATAATGGTCAGATTTTGAAAACTTTACGCGGACATCAAGCGGAAATCTGGTCAATTGCTTTCAATCTCGACGGTCAAATCTTAGCTAGCGCTTCTTTTGATAAAACGGTTAAGTTATGGGATATCTATACTGGTGAGTGTCTGACAACCTTAAACGGACATGAGAGTTGGGTTTGGTCAATTGCTTTTAGCCCAGATAACAAAAGTTTAGCTACTACTAGCGCAGATCAAACCATAAGATTTTGGAATGTAGCATCTGGCGAATGCCAAAGAATTTGGCGACGAGATGAGATAGGAAATTCACAATTAGTTGCTTTTAGTCCTAATGGTCAAATCATAGCTAGTTGTAATCAAGACCACAAGATTAGATTGTGGCAGCTTAATACTGAAAAATGCTTTAAGGCTTTAGCTGGTCATACTGCTTTAATCAACTCAATTGCTTTTAGTCCTGATGGTCATACCCTAGTCAGTAGTAGCGAAGATGAAACAATTAAACTTTGGGATTTAAAAAGTGGTGAATGTCTTAAAACTTTAAAATCTAAAAATCCATACGAAGAAATGAATATTCAGGGGGTTACTGGTTTAAGCAAACTAGCTATTGAAACACTAAAAATTTTAGGAGCTACTAATAGTGAATTTGAGATAACCTGACACTTTAAATAAATTTTGATATACAGATTAAAAAAGCGATCGCTTTAATTGAGTTAGATAAGGTATTTAATCTATTTAACAAGTTGATTCCATTTTTCTAAATTTTTTTTTCCTTTTTGAACTAAAGGTGACCAGGCAATGAGTTGAATTAGAGATTTATTAATAATTGACCAAGGTAAACGCATCGGACGAACAAAATCTAAGAATAAAACAACTCGAATTTCATCGGTTTTATTCCACGCTTCGTGAGGAAAAGTATCATCAAAAATTAGACTTTTTCCTTCTGTCCAATGACGAATATCATTACCTACTCTAATCCCGCATTTTTCTTTTTGTTCAGGAACTTTTAAAGCTAGATGATAACGAATTACTCCTTTATAAGGTCCACAATGTTCGGGAATATGTTTATGAGGTAATAAAATTGAAAAAAAAGCTGTTTTCATTCCAGGAATTGTTTCAATTATTTTGGTTGTTTCTGGACATTGAATACAGTTATCCTCGACTTTGATGCCATAAGCGTACAAAAAATACGTCTTCCAAAGATTATCTTTGGTGATACTATATTGATCTTCTGAAATGTCTTGAAAGTTAGGTAATTGTTCGAGATTTTGTAAAAGTATATCTAGTTCTTGGCGAATTTTTAACCAACTATTTTCTACCTCTGCTACCCAGTCAAAATTTTCGCTTTCAAAAAAAGTGCGATCGCCAATTAAAGACGCTTTGCCTATTTGTTGTTCTAATTTCCTTAGTAATTTTTCACCTTGTTTAAGAATAATTTGTCGATATTTATTCTGCCAGTTGAAATAAATTTGATTAATATTCTGAGTCATCATTCTATCGAATAACTTTCTTTTTTATTGCAGAGGAATACTAGACCAAGTAGAATTTTTTTCTCGTTTTAATAATCGCCAAAGATCAGGAGTTTGCTCAACCTCCTCTTGCGATGTTACAGATAATTCTCGTTCATCTACTTGTCTTTGAAGATAAAGGTCAAACAAGTTGTTAGTTTGATTAGCTTGACGACGGGGTAGTTTTAATTTGAGGTTATATTTACCTTGCAGATGGTAAGTAGGAAGATTGGCAATATAAATTGGTTCTAATTGCTCGACACGAATATTAGTAATTTTTAAATCGGGAAGAGAAGTTTCTAGTTGTTGAGCTAAAGCTTGTTCTGTTTGAGCAATCTCAAAGGCAATCGCACTTTTGATAATCTGATTGTTTGGAGCTAACTCTTCTGGTGGAGTTCGATGACTACAACTAGAAAACAATACCGCGATCGCGCCTAGCAGTAAAATTTTTAAAACCCAGCTTAATAAGTTTTGTCGTTGATCGATCTGCAATTGATTCACGAGCTACTCAATTAACGTTCTTATAACACAATCTAGATTTTTTTTTCCGTCTTTTATTTTACTTCTTTTGAAAGAATTCACTAACTCTGGCTAATCTTGATAGTTCTGTTTTGAAGCTAATCGTCATAAAAGCTAGCAATTTTGAGCTAATAAAACTTAAGAGCGTCTCAGAAGTAAACAACTTCCAATAGACACTCTTTATACTGTTTTGTTTATTTTTAGGGTCTTTATATTGGCTGACCCCATTTGAATATATATATAGAATCTCAGACATTTGTGTTGCAGCCAAATTTCCTAATAATTTCTTTATATTTCAAATATTTACGATTTCTCTTCTTGTGTAAATTTATGTTGCGTAGTAGCTAAAGATACACCAATGAATTGTGACACCCATACTTCAAAATTACGAATTGAATAGGAAGGAGCTTCCATACTTGGTCCAAGCATTGGTTCAACTAAAATAGTAAACATACCCAAACGATTACCTGCCAACACATCGGTAAAAAGGCGATCGCCTACCATCGCGACTTGTTCGACTGGTAAATTCATTTGAGTTGCTGCTTGTCTGAGTTTTCGTCGTGAAGGTTTTTTAGCACCAGCAATATAAGGTAAATTTAAAGACTGAGCAATTCCACCGATGCGATTTTGACTTAAATTATTGCTAACCAACCAAATTGTCGCTACTTGTCTAATTTGAGCAATCCACTGTTGTAGCAATTCAGAAACCTCTCTTTCTCTAAAAGGAACTAAAGTTTCATCTACATCTAAGATCAGTCCTTTGATTTGATATTCACACAGAAGCTCAGGAGTGATCTTAGTTACTGTATCTCCTAAAATTAAATCCGGTTGTAATAAAGCTCGTTTAATCATTTTTTGTTCAGTAATTTGACCAAAGTTAAAATACCATTGCTAAATACTCAATTCTAGCTTTTGACAGCAACAGATATCCTTTTAAATACATTGCACAAGTTTGAGTACCTTCGACTACCAAGACAAAATTATTTTGGTCGAAATCGCTTATCCACAATAGATTAGTCAGAAATATTGCTAGTTGTAACTGTTTTTAGTAAAGTTCTGTATACTCTGACAAAGGAAGACCGAGCGGAAGATATATTGTTAAAATTAGTAAAGAAATTGATAAATTTTAGCAACTTGTAAAACTATGGGTCGTGTTGGGGTTTTATTACTCAATTTAGGCGGACCAGAAAAAATCGAAGATGTCCGTCCTTTTTTATATAATTTGTTTTCTGATCCAGAAATCATTAGGCTTCCTTGGCAAGGATTACAAAAACCTTTGGCTTGGTTAATCTCCACTTTGAGGGCAAAAAAATCTCAAGCAAACTATTTACAAATTGGTGGCGGTTCTCCCCTGTTACAGATCACTGAAGCTCAAGCTGAAGCATTGACAGCTAAATTATCCGAGCTTGGTCAAAATGTCAAAGTTTATATTGGAATGCGTTATTGGCATCCTTTCACCGAAGAAGCGATCGCACAAATTGAAAAAGATCGGCTCGAAAAAGTGGTAATTCTACCGCTTTATCCCCAATTTTCTATTAGTACCAGTGGTTCTAGTTTCCGTGTTTTAGAAGAGATGTGGAAAACAGACCCCCATCTTCAACAAATCAAATATACTTTGATTCCTTCTTGGTATGACGCGCCTGGTTATCTTGAAGCAATGGCAGATTTGATTACTCAAGAGTTAAATCAATTTGAACATCCCGAACAAGTTCGCATCTTTTTCAGCGCACATGGTGTTCCTGTCAGCTATGTTGAAGAAGCAGGCGATCCCTATCAAAAAGAGATTGAAGAATGTACTCGTCTGATTATGCAGACTCTCAAGCGACCTAATCAATATACTTTGGCTTATCAAAGTCGAGTAGGTCCAGTAGAATGGCTTAAACCTTACACTGAAGATGCGCTTCAAGAGTTAGGAGAACAACAAGTCAAAGATTTATTGGTAGTTCCGATTAGTTTTGTTTCCGAACACATTGAAACCTTACAAGAAATCGATATTGAATATCGTGAAGTAGCTGAAGAAGCAGGAATAGAAAATTTCCGTAGAGTACCAGCATTAAATACTCATCCTCGTTTTATCGAATCTCTAGCTCAATTAGTGATTGACTCAGTAGATTCTAGTCCTCGCACTTTTGCTCAAGTTACTCATCCCAAAGAAAACATGAAAATGTACCCTCAAGAAAGATGGCAATGGGGTATGACGACTGCAGCAGAAGTGTGGAATGGTCGTTTAGCAATGCTTGGGTTTCTAGCTTTATTAATAGAATTGATTAGTGGTAACGGACCTCTACATTTAGTCGGTCTATTGTAATGGGAAAAGGTGAATGTATCAAAGGTAAAAGGTAAAAATTTCACTAATTTTCCTTTTCCTTTTAATTTTTTTGAGGGGAACACTGTTTTTTGTGATGATACCAATCTCGCCAAGCTTTAGAACTACGAATAGCAAGCCACAATAGTAATAAAGCAATCAAACCTCCCTGTTGAGGCGCAGAAAAAGCTAACAATACCAAGCTTAGACAAAGAATATCTTCAAGTATTACGATGAAGATTGGTATCCCGCGTAAGCGAAAAAACCAACCCACTTGCACTAAAGTCAAAACTAACGCAAATACTGCTCCAACTACAGCAATAATCCAAGTAGGAGTAAAATCAATCTCTGCAATTTCTACGACAGTTACAGCAGTTAAAGCTCCTACTAACGGACTAAAGATTAATTGAAATATTTGTAAAATTCTTTGTCCGAGTAATTTTTTTGAAGCAAATAATTCAAACAACGACCACGAAATTAAAATTGCTAAAATCACTCGCGGATTAATTTTGGCTACAAACGGTAGTTTTGACCATAATTTGTCTTCGTCAAACAAGCTAATTACCAGTAAAGGTAAAGCAATTCTCATGCCTGCTGCTGCTGAAGCTGATAAAACTGCCAAAATTAAAGTAAACATGGTCTAAAATCTAACTGGCTTGAAAGCAACTCCAAGATAGCTGAAAAATTTTAAGGTTTGGGATCGATAGTCTTTACTTGAGCCGATTTAAACTACAAAATACTAATATTTTTGGTAACAAATAACTACTCGCTATAATTCAAACAATTACGTTGGATTTTTTTATGCTCGATTTTCTTAATCCTCTTTTTGGTCGCAATCCAGAAAAAATTAAAGCTAATGTAGAAATATACACTTGGGCAACTTGTCCATTTTGTATAAGAGCAAAGATGCTACTGTGGTGGAAAGGGGTTGAATTTACTGAATACAAAATAGATGGTGATGAAGTAGCTAGAAATCAAATGGCTCAAAGAGCTAATGGGAAAAGAACAGTCCCACAAATTTTTATTAACAATCAACATATTGGTGGTTGCGATAATCTCTACGAATTAGATAGTCAAGGAAAATTAAATTCTTTATTATTTGAAGCAACTAGTTAATAATTGAATTTTATTTTTTTCCTGGTTTAAATTCAGCTAAATATCTAATCTTTGCCAGGTTAAATTTTGTTCGGTTTCGTCCCAATGCCAACGCAATAAATTAGCAGGTTGTCCCACCGCTATTCCTGATAAACCAATTGCTTGACGAGGCGATTGGGTTGCCATTGCGATCGCTTTTTCAAGGCTACAAATTTCCCATTCAACTAAATTATTTACTCCTGCTAATAAGGGTAGGGTTGTTCCTGCTAACGTTCCATCAGCAAGTTTAGCTGTTCCAGATTTAATTTCTATTTCTCGACTGTCCCAAGGATAGATTCCATCGGGCAATCCTAGAGGTGCTAAAGCATCACTAACTAAAAAGATTCCTTGTTCATAATTACTAGCTGCTAACAAAATTTTCATCATGCTAGAACAGACATGGTTGCCATCAGCAATTAAGCCACAAAATACTGAAGAATTAATGATTGCTTCTCCTAACAAACCAGCTTGACGATGATGTAAACTGGGCATGGCATTAAAGGCATGAGTTACCATTGATGCTCCTAATTTAAAGGCAGTTTTTGCTTGTTCGTCTGTTGCGGTTGAGTGTCCCAAGCTAATAACTATTCCTTGAGAATGTAAATGAGCAATTGTTGTTCCACTTGAGTCTAATTCGGGAGCTAAAGTAATAACTTTGACAAGATTTTGATAACTTCCTAGAACTTGTTGTAAATTTTCAATTGTTAAGGGTAATAAGTATTCGGCTGGATGCGCTCCTCTTTTTTCATAATTTAGAAAAGGGCCTTCTAAATGAACTCCGATAATTTGGGCTGTTTTTTTACTATGAGTTTGACTATTAATAAACTTATCTATTGTTGCCAACGAGTTTTGAATTTTTTCGACTGAAGTGGTCACAATTGTGGGTAAAAATCCGTCTACTCCCTGCGACCAAAGAAAATCACAAATTTTTGAGAGTTTAGGTAAGTCTTCTGGTTGTAAATCGGGAAAGGCTAAGCCCAGCGCACCATTAATTTGTAAATCTATTCCTCCTAAAGATAGCCAATCTCCTTGTAAATCAATAACTTGTTTATCAGCGATCGCTATGGTATGATTACTGCTAGGTTTAATTTGATTAATTATTCCACACTCATTAATTTCTACTTGTTGCAACTCCTCAAAACCAGGCAAACAAGCATTAATAATTATTTTTCCATTTCCCATTATTTTTTTTCAAAGCTAAAAAGAAACGCGCTTTTTTTTGATTAGTCAATGATAGTTTTTGCTTGACTTTATGTTATTATTTTAGATAATGGGAATAGTGACGTTTATTGATAAGTGCCAATATTTCCATTATGAAACTATCTTGTTTAAATAATACCAAAAAACAAACTCATTACCTCTCGATCTTTGAGCAAATTTTCTAAAAAAAATCTTAAAAAAAGTCATTAACAAGTTAAAATAGTTGCTTCAAGAATTAATCAAGAATCGTGAGTCAAACCAAGCCAGTTGTAGGGATTATTATGGGCAGTGATTCCGATTTGCCCACCATGTCAAGCGCGATCGCAGTATGTGAAGAATTTGAGATAGAATGCGAAGTTGCGATCGTTTCTGCCCATCGCACACCAGAAAGAATGGTTCATTATGCTCAAACTGCCCATCAACGAGGAATCAAAGTAATTATTGCGGGGGCAGGTGGTGCAGCACATTTACCAGGAATGGTAGCTTCTCTAACTCCTTTACCAGTAATTGGCGTACCCGTTGCCACTAAAAATTTACAAGGAGTTGATTCTCTTTATTCAATTGTCCAAATGCCAGCAGGAATTCCTGTCGCTACAGTAGCCATTGGCAACGCAAAAAATGCTGGTTTATTAGCCATTCAAATTCTCGCGACTAGCGATCCAGAATTATTAACCAAAGTACAACAATATCGTCAAAGTTTAACTGAAATGGTGATGGAGAAACAAGCTAAATTAGAAGAAGTAGGTTATCAAGATTATTTAAAAATCCTGTAAAATTCGCCTTCTATAGAGACGTAATCTAAGCTGTTGTGCATTGTCCCGACTGCATATTATAGCACTACTTTATAGGGTTAAGACACAAAAATATTGTACGCCCCCCCGTCCCCTACGATCAATAATAATGTCCTAATGTTTTTTTGTACTGCTATATTAAATTAGAAATAGGCAATGAAAGCTTCTCCGTTTCTCCGCATCCCTATGTCACTCATAGCCAGCAATTTAAATGATTAACAGCTTATTACATCTCTACTTTTAATTATTGATTTTTTTCGCTACAAATCTGATTCAGATTGTATTGAATATCTGCCCATTGTTGAGGAAATTTATCTTTGGTATAAACTACTGAAGCTTGTTTCAAAAAAAAGATTGCCTGATCAATATTTTCTGACTTATTGCCTTTAATACGATGACGATAAGCACCAGCTAAATTATTCTGAATCATTGCCCAATTGTATGGAAATTGCTTTAAAGTATGAACTGATAAAGCTTTTTGATAGCAACTAATTGCCTCTTCAATATTTTTTTCCCGTTCGCCTGTAGTTATACTTTGAAAAGCATTGCCCAAATTATTTTGTACCATTGCCCATTGATGAGGAAAATCTTGAGGCGTATAAATTTTTAAAGCTTCTTGAAGATGATGAATTGCTGTTAATAAATTTTCTTGTCGATTTCCATACAAACGACTGAGATAAGCATCCCCCAAATTATTATGACTAGCAGCCCAATCTTGAGGAAAATCATCAAAATTATGAACTAATAATGCTTGTTGATAATGTGCGATCGCATTGTCAATGTTTTCAGCCCTGTCGTCTTTGAAACGATAGAGATAAGCAATACCCAAATTACGTTGAATATTTGCCCATCGGTAAGCATATTTCTCTTTAGTAAAAACTGTTAAAGCAAAATGATAAAACGCGATCGCATTCTCGATATTTTCTATTTTATTTCCCTTGATTCTATCGCGATAAGCATTAGCTAAATTGCCATGAATAATCGCCCAATTTTCAGGAAATTGAAGTTTTTTATAGGGTTTTAAAGCAGTTTGATAACCAATAATTGCTACTTCTAAATTGTTAGCTTTGTTTCCTTTAGGAAAATCACTTAATAAATTACAAAAATTTACAATGTCATTGGCAACACTACGAGCTTGTTCTGGTTTAACTGAATTAAAAGTTTCTGTAGCCCAATATTGTAGAATTGTTCCTAAATTATCATCAATTTTGTCAATATTTTGTTCTAAAATCGAATAGATTAATTGAGGTGTAGCTTGTTGAGATACTTTGTGTAAAACTGCCATTAAAAATTTTAAATATTCTTGGCGATTAACTGTAGCTGAGTTAGTTTTTTCTAATTGAAGTAATTTACTAGCTAAACTAATTAATCTTTCTGCTTGGTCTAGATATTGTTTTTTTCTAAGATTTTCTCCTACAGTAATTAAGTGACTAATTAAATTTTGATTGACTAAATTTTTATGAGCGTTAAGAATTTCCATTTCTAATGCTCGTGGACTATTAAGCAGAGTTTCAATTAGTTTTAAATATAATTGTGTCTGTGGTTGAGTCATCAGGCTGTCTGGAGATTAAGTGATGGTTAAGTATTATATTTTTTGACTATTATTTGGTATTTATAAATACTTTTAAGGAAAATATAATTTTTACAGTTTAATTGACTACATTTAATAACAGTAAATTAGAACTACTACCCAAATTCTTACTCTAATTAGATAATAACTGATGTTTGAAGCTCGGAGTAAAATCGAAAAAAATAAATTTGATTGGTTGTGTTTATGTTATTAATTAAGCTTAAATATTGATTTTATTAATATTTTTATGTACAGCTTGTTAAAAATTGAATTAGCTCTAGACGAATCTTTGTCAAGAAAGATAAACTCAACAGTCATTGTCTCCTTTATCTAAATATCCTGTGTCTGTAACTAAAAAATCATCTCGTTCTTTAGCTAGTATTGCTAGTATTGTTGCTATTGCTACTCTAATTAGCAAAATTGTTGGTTTAGTCCGCGAACAAATTGTTGCTGCTGCTTTTGGAGTAGGTGAAGTTGTCAATGCTTATGCCTATGCTTATGTGATACCTGGATTTCTTTTAATTTTATTAGGTGGTATCAATGGTCCTTTTCACAGTGCGTTAGTTAGTGTTTTAGCCAAAAGAGATAAATCAGAAGCTGCGCCTTTAGTAGAAACAGTTACTACCTTAGTGACGGCAATGCTGTTAATTGTCACCGTAATTTTAGTAGTTTTTGCAGGTACTTTTATTGATTTATTAGCACCAGGGTTAGAATCAGAAGTTAGGGAAATAGCCATTTTTCAATTACGGATTATGGCACCAGTTGCGATGCTAGCAGGATTAATCGGAATTGGTTTTGGTACTCTTAACGCTGCGGATCAATATTGGCTTCCTAGTATCAGTCCCCTGTTTTCTAGCATTACAATTGTAATTGGTGTAGGGATTTTACTTTGGCAAGTAGGAGAACAACTCAACACACCTGAATATTTCCAAATAGGTTCGTTGATCTTAGCAGGCGGAACAGTAGCTGGAGCTATTTTACAATGGTTAGCACAATTAATTGCTCAATGGCGATCGGGATTGGGTTCGTTGCGGTTGCGATTTGACTGGCGAATTCCTGGAGTAATGGATGTGTTGAAAGTAATGGCACCAGCTACTCTCTCTTCAGGAATGTTACAAATTAATGTTTATACCGACTTATATTTTGTTTCTTATCTTAGCGGTGCTGCTGCTGCGATGCGTTATGCCAACTTTATTGTTTTAACTCCTGTTGGCATTATTTCTAATATGATTTTAGTACCATTTTTACCAGTCTTTTCTCGGCTGGCTGCACCTGAAAATTGGCAAGAATTAAAAGTCAGAATTCGTCAGGGATTATTTTTAACTGCTTTAACGATGTTGCCTTTAACCGCAGTATTTTTATCCCTTGCTTTACCAATTGTAAGATTAATTTATCAACGCTACCAATTTAATGAAGAAGCAGCACAATTAGTTGCACCTTTATTAATGGTTTATGGTTTGGGAATGTTTTTTTATTTAGGAAGAGATGTTTTAGTGAGGGTTTTTTATGCTTTAGGAGATGGCGAAACACCTTTTCGAGTCAGTATTCTTAATATTTTTCTCAATGTAATTTTAGATTATTTTTTGGTAAAAAGTTTTGCTGCTCCTGGTGTAGTGATGGCAACTATTAGCGTAAATGTTTTTTCGATGGTTATATTTCTCTCAATTTTGCATCGTCGTTTACATGGTTTACCTTTAGTTGAATGGGGATTAACTTGGTTAGGTTTAGTGTTTGCTAGTGTCTTAGCTAGTTTAGGTAGTTGGGGAGTTAGTTGGGGATTTGAGAGAGTTTTAGGAAATAATAATTTCTTGTTATTGTTATTAGAATTGGGACTCGCTACAGCATCGGCGTTAATTATTTTTATTTTGATTGCCATGCAGTTTAAATTACCAGAATTAGAACTATTAACATCTCGAATTCGTCAGAAAATTAGACGTTAAAGTTGATTTTTTTAATCTTTGTTTGAGCTTGATGACTTATATCAAGTAAATTAACCGCAATAAAAAAAACTACAAATCTCAATTTAGCAAAACCTATACTGTAGTTGTTTAACCAGACCTGATATTAGTATTACAATTTAAGAGGATTATGATGATGTTTAAAAAAAAATTTTCAATATGATTGCCCAAGAAACAAACTGGTTTAATCTTTTTGGACAATATGTACCAGAAAAGACTACATGGCACGCTTTAACTACAGTCTATTCTATAGAATTAGAAGTAATTCGTTCTTATAAATTTACACGAACATTTAGCACTAATGCTGATAAAAGTATAATTTATCATCACAATATTTATTATTTACCTGATAACCAGATCAAGGAACAAAGTTGGAAATTAGAGCGACAAAAATGTAATCAACCCGATGGCGTTTTCCATCCAGAAGCTGAAAACATGAGAGCAATTGGTTTTGGCAATGAAACAAGCATTTGGATATCTAAAACATTTAGCCATAACCATAATTTTGGCTCGGAAGTTTTTTTTCAACAACAAGATTGGCGATACAGTGTTATTCCAGTGTATGAAGGGGGTAATTTATCTCGGATCGTTACGATTAAAGAAAATAAGCAACATTTTCCCACTCAAATTAATGAAGAGAAAATTACTAATTTATCAGGAAAATGGCAATTAAAACAAATAAAAATGAAACCCGATTTAAAAACATCTAATCAAGAATTTGCTTCTCAAGAGATTCAAAATAGTGTATTTATCAAAACTAATCAAAACTATTTTCTGCCTGAAAAAATTATTCTTAATGTGCCTTCAATCATTCCTATGAATCAAACATTTGAAATGCTTGTGGGTAAACAAATTACAGACAATTTATATAAACAGATTAAAGTTCAATACAATTCAAGCGGAAAATTAAGTGAATTAACTTCAGAAGTTTATCAACTAGACGCATCAAGATAATTGGAGTTAGCTATAGCATTTTTAAATATTTAATGATAATTAATAACTAGTAACCAAAGTGTAAGTAAAAAGAGCGGACTACTACTAACTTGTTTTGAAATATATAGAAATGTTTCTTTAAAAATGTTAATAGTAAAGAGTACTAACAACTAGAAACTCAGGAATGCTCTCTGCAATTTTGTTTGATCTCGATGGCACTTTAGCTAATACAGATCCGATTCATTTTTCGATCTGGCAAGAGCTATTAGCCCAATACAATATACACTGTGACCGTACTTTTTATCAAACCTATATTTCTGGTAGAACTAATGCAGAGATAATTCAAGATTTACTGCCTCAATTATCATCACAAGAAGCGATCCAACTAGCCGATTTAAAAGAAGAACGTTATCGTCACTCAGCCTCAACTTTAACACCAATGCCAGGGTTAAATCAAATTTTAGAATGGATGGAGCAACAACAACTCAAACAAGCAGTTGTTACTAATGCACCTCGTGAGAATGCTTATCATATGTTAACTGCACTAAATTTAACCGAGGTGTTTCCTATTGTAATTTTGGCAGAAGATGCACCACCAGGAAAACCCGATCCTGCACCTTATAATTTAGCTTTGAGTCGTTTAGGAGTTCAAGCAACTGAAGCAATTGCCTTTGAAGATTCTCCTTCGGGAATTCGTGCTGCTGTGGCTGCTGGTATTGTTACAATTGGGGTTGCTTCTACTCATGCTTCTGAACATCTAATTGAAGCAGGAGCAGTTATGACAATTGAAGACTTTACAAACCAACAACTTTGGCAAATATTAACTCACAAAATCAAATATTTGTAACTTTCTAAGCTTTCACGCATTTAATTTACTGGTTGAGAAGAGGCAAAAGGCAGAAGGAAAAGGAAAATATGCAGGTAGGACAATCCACATCAGCTTATGAGGTACATCCTGAGATAGTATAGTGGTTGAGCGTTGATAGTGGATTGTTGATTGTTAATTGGTAACTGACAACTGGACACTGTTAATGGTTAATTGTTCGTCCCTAATAATTAGTAATTAGTAATTAGTAACTGGTCACTGATAACTGGCGTACCTTACCAATATGAGAAACGCTATACCTGATTTTTAGGTTAATAAATCTAGTTGTCGCTTAATTTGTAATTGAATTTGCTGCAAAGAAGCTAAATTATCTCCAGAAAGAGGATTATTTTGTTTAAATTCTCTAATTTGTTGCAATTTTTGTTCCAATTTTTTAGCTAAATCTAAAGCTTGTTCTTCCCATTCTTTGATTTGTCTGCGTTGATACAACTCTAAAGCCTTGCCACGCAAAATTTGAATAGTTGCTTCTTCACCATATTCTCCTTGATGAATTCGCCAACGTATGAGCAACTTTTCTTCTTGATAATAATGTTCTAGCTCTCCCTGCTGTACTGTTGCTACTGGTATAGTAGGCAGCCCTGCAAATTTTTTAAATTCAACTAAAACCCCTTGAAATATTTTTAAATCTAGAGAATCAAAAGATAGTTTTAAAGCTCCATTTTGACTCCACAATACTCTGCCAGAATTAGCTAATCTTTCAAAATAAAGTCTGCCAATTCCTTGCTCTAAAACTCTTCCTAACAACTCCTGCCACAATACTTGTGGAGGTAAAGCAGCTAAAAATTCTACAGGAGCAGATAAGTAACGTGCTTTTATTTCTAGCGTTTGAATATTCTTGACGTGAGTAGCTGGCAATTTTGTCCGAGCAGCGTCAACTTGTTCGGTTATTTTGGGTAATTGTTCTGGAGCATCGATAAGTAAAGTTGGTCTTTCTTGAATTGGTTGTTTAGGAATAGCAACACGAGATCTCTTTTGACGAGAATGCTGAATATATGCCGAAAGAATTAATTGATGAGTATGAGCTTCAATTGGTTGCAAATGAAAACTCTCAATTTGATGACCACAAATCGAGCGAATCCCTTCTAAAAGGTTATGTTGCTCTGGATTTACCATGCCCAAAGTAAGACATTTTTGACTTAACTCAAGGGGAACAACCTTATGAGACAAACAGTAACGAACAGGTAATAAAGTATTAATTAGCTCGAAAATCCGAGCAGGATTAGTTTTAGTTGGTTGAAATTTTTGCTTAAGTCTCTGGCTCTTGGGTGGTTGCGAATTAGACTGAGCTAAGTCTTGAATGTAGGACATGGCTTGCTCGAACTTGCGTATATTAACTTTGATTATATTTAAGGAAATTTACTTAATCAATAGTACTGAGATCAAAGTTGGGCTAACTTTACTGAATCATTAAATTTAGTGCTTACTGCAAAATTTCTTTTAATTGATGTTGTTGCCATAAAGATTGATATAAACCTGGTTGTGTTAATAAATCTTGATGAGTGCCTTGTTGTACTAATTGTCCTCGATCCATAACTAAAATTCGATCTGCGGTAGCTGCTGCGGATAATTGATGAGAAATAAAAATTACAGTTTTTTTTCTACCTTCATGAGCTAAATTGTTCAAAATTTGAGTGGCTGTTTCATTATCCACACTTGAAAGAGCGTCATCTAAAATTAAAATTGGTGCATTGACTAACAAAGCTCTAGCTAAAGAAGTACGCTGACGTTGACCTCCAGAAAGAGTAATTCCTCTTTCTCCGACTAAAGTTTCGTATTGTTGCGGAAAATTCAAAATTTCTGGATGTATTTGCGCACTTTTGGCAGCATATTCTACTTCAGACGTTTCGCTTAAAGGTTCACCGTAACGAATATTATTTTTGATGGTGGTACTAAAGAGAAAACTTTCTTGGGGAACATAAGCGATCGCTCTACGTAAATCTTCTAGTTTTAGTTTGGTAAGATCGTAACCATCTAAAAAGAGTTGTTCTGATTCAACATTGAGTAAACGAGCAATCAAATTAGCTAGGGTAGATTTACCCGAACCAATTGAACCAACTACTGCAACAGTTTCTCCTGGTTTAATCACAAAACTGACATCCGTTACCGCAGGAATTTTACTGTCTGGATAAGTATAAGTGAGATGATTGGCTTGAATTTGTCCCTGAATCTCTTCAGGAGCGATCGCAATCGGTTGTGGAGCATTAGTAATCTGAGGTTGAGCAGTTACAATAGCTTCAATGCGGTCGATACTTACTTCTCCTCGTTGATAAGCTGTAATGGTAAATCCAAGTAAAGCGGTGGGAAATACCAATCTTTCTACAAATAAAATTAAAGCAACCAAATCACCTACTGTAATGATTCCCTGAGCGATCGCTCTAGTTCCCAGCCATAATAAAATCAATAAACTTATATAGGCAATACTTTCGACCAAAGGAAAGAGTAAATTTCTAGTTCTAGCCAATTTTAAATTAGCTCGTAGCAGTTTCTGATTATTGCGCCGAAAAGCTAATCTTTCTGGTTCTTCTTGAGCATAAATTTTAATTAGAGAAATACCACTAATATCTTCTTGAATTAATTCACTGAGAGAAGAAAGTTGTTCTTGTACTTCTTGCTGCTGTCCCCTCAAGCGATCGCTAAATAATTGTACCGTAATAATCATCAGGGGATAAACCCCAATTGCCAACAAACTTAGACGCACATCAATTGCCAACATTGCTGGTAACGTCAACCCATAGGCAAACACAATATTGATCAAACTCAACACAGCAAACCCTAGCAAACGACGAATATTATCCACGTCGCTAGTAGCACGGTTCATTAAATCACCAGAAGTATTGGTAGCAAAATAAGCTGGTTCTAGTTTAAGTAAATGTTGAAAAATTCTTTGTTTAAGATCGAACTCGACTTGTCTGCCTACTCCAAAAATCAAAATGCGGGATAGTAGCCGAATTATCCACATCAAAGAAGAAAGAACCAAAATGATCAGCACATAACGCCAAAGCTCGGCAAAATCAAATTCTCCCCTCAAGCGATCGATAATATCTCTAATCAGTAAAGGAATATAAACCCCCACTGCATTAACGATCAAAAGTGTGACAACCCCCAAAGACACCATACGCCAGTGAGGACGCAAATAAGCCCCTAATTTCCTAAGCCTTGAGTTTGCCATTAACTACATAAAATTATCTGTACCAACAATACATAATTATCGATGGTTCGGTGATTTTTAGCTTCTCTCTAAAGTAAGCTCTTGTTCAGTTACCAGTTACCAGAGAATAGCGCGTGGATGACGCGGAGGAAACCTCCGCAAGTCAAACCACGTAAGACGGGAACAAAAAAATGATGAATTAGGAATGATGAATGCAGAAATTATTTAATTCATAATTCATCCCTCATCATTCATAATTAGTTTTTTGTCTTCTGACTGCGGTATAGATTGCCGATAAGCGATCGCATAAATATTTTCTTAAATTAGTCGTTAATTTATTACTGAGTTGAAACTGAAAACTATTAATTTTTACTGGCCAATATCGGCGATTCAATTCTGATTCTTCTTGCCGATAACAATTTAAAACAAGGCAATAAAAAAGATGATAGGGCTAGCGATTGTATTTCAAAGCTGCATCTAAAGTTAGATCTAATTTAGGTAATTTACGTTTAATTAGTTTTTCAATTGCAAATTTAGCTGCTTCCAGAGTATCTTGATATTCAGCTTGTAAATGTACTTTTAAACTAGGAGAATTTTTAATTATTCTTTCAATCTGGTGCTGGAAGTTAGCAATTTCACTTTCCCAATGATTACCACATCTTTCTTTTTCTTCTAGCCAGTATTCCAATTTATAAATATGTTCGATTAGTCGTAAGAGTAAAGATTCAACCGCTCTTTTTTCACTACGACTCATATCTTCAATTTCATCAATTAAATTTTCCCAATCAACTGCTGAATACATTTTTTTTCTTAATAATTCCACTGTTTCTTCTATCCATTCTATGTAATCAGTATCGTAAGTTGTCATTTCTATCTCTTTATTTATAAATTTTCTATTTCTATATTAAAAATTTCATCACATTCAAAACTTAGTTTCAATTCCTGAAAGGTTTTTAAGTAAGTTGTAACTTGACCTGTCCGAAGGATAAGATAAAAAAGTCTAGGTCAACACCTAGACATTGCTTTTAATCAATTAAGAGTAGTCGCGGAATAAGCCTCTGCGACTTAACTCTCATTACTAAGATTTTTAACAAATCTCTGCACTAATTCAAAGCGATCAAGTAGAGAGCAACCAAAAATAGCTTCTAATTCGAGCAATCTTTCAATTGGTATTGTGTTACGCCCTTCTCTATCGCATTCCCATTCGGAAATTCTTCCGCCAGTTAACCCTAGTTTTTCACCCAATTCTTTTTGGGACAAACCTAGAGCTTCTCTAGATTTCCGAATTTTTTCTCCAAGACCAGTAACTTGTAAAGTAAAAACCGTTATCATCGAAATCTCCCTTAGCTATTTCGATTTTTATTTTATCAGTATTAACTGTAAAGTACAAATTAAAAGAAATAAATATTCAAAATTATGAAAATTATCGATAATATTGGGTTTTTAATTTTAAATTACTGATAATGCAGCAAATAAAGTTTGACACCGCCCTACTCGCTTTGCTCGTTGTCGAGCGCGAAATTTAATCAAGCATATTTAGTAGGATTGCCAGCAGGTATTTGGGATACTGCGATTTAAAAAATGAATTAATCGAGAAAAAGTTAGCGATCGCGACGGTTGTTTAAATCAACCAAAACTCCTACAGAGAACCCAGGTTACATTACAATAAAAGCCTAAACCAACAAGATTTTATTGCTAGTCCAGTTAGGAGAAAATCATCGCCGTGGAATCCCGATACAACGCAACAGAAATAGAACCAAAGTGGCAAAAAACCTGGGCTGAATCTGAAACAGATAGGACTCCAGAAACCCCCAATAAATCGAAATATTATGCACTTTCGATGTTCCCCTATCCTTCGGGAAGCCTCCACATGGGACACGTGCGTAATTATGTGATTACCGATGTAATTGCTCGCTTAAAAAGAATGCAAGGTTATCGGGTACTGCATCCGATGGGTTGGGATGCCTTTGGTTTACCCGCAGAAAATGCTGCCATAGATCGTGGTGTTCCACCAGCGCAATGGACTTACCAAAATATCGCTCAGATGCGATCGCAACTACAACAGTTAGGATTATCGATAGATTGGGAGCGAGAAGTGGCTACTTGTTCCCCCGATTATTATCATTGGACACAGTGGTTGTTTTTGCAGTTTTTTCAAGCAGGATTAGCTTATCAAAGGGAAGCTGCGGTTAATTGGGATCCCATCGATCAAACGGTACTCGCTAACGAACAGGTAGATAGTGAAGGGCGTTCCTGGCGTTCTGGTGCGAAAGTCGAACGGAAATTATTAAAGCAGTGGTTTTTTAAAATTACCGATTATGCCGAACAATTACTTAACGATTTAGATAAGTTAACTGGGTGGCCCGATCGCGTAAAATTAATGCAGGCTAACTGGATTGGTAAATCAGTTGGGGCTTATTTGGAATTTCCGATTATTGGAATGGATGAAAAAATTGGGGTGTTTACGACTCGTCCCGATACTGTTTATGGTGTAACTTATGTCGTCCTCGCCCCCGAACATCCTTTAACTCCTCAAGTTACTACGAGCGATCGCAAAGAGGCTGTCGAAGCTTTTATTAAAGAAGTGAAGAATGAGAGTGAAATTGAAAGAACGGCAGAGGATAAACCAAAACGAGGTATCTTAACGGGTGGAAAGGCGATTAATCCTTTTAATGGGTCAGAAATTCCGATTTTAATTGCAGATTACGTACTTTATGAATACGGTACGGGCGCAGTCATGGGTGTACCTGCCCACGATACGAGGGATTTTAAATTTGCTAAGGAAAATAATTTACCGATTCAGGTTGTCATTGTTCCCGAAAAAACCAACGATCCTGGGGAATTACAAAATGCTTATATCGAACCAGGAATAATGGTTAATTCTGGACAATTCGACGGTACATCTTCAGAAACAGGCAAAACTAAAATCATTGAATATGCGGAAGCGAAGGGTTATGGTAAAGCGCGCATTCAATATCGTTTGAGAGATTGGTTGATTTCTCGTCAAAGATATTGGGGTTGTCCTATTCCTGTAATTCACTGTCCTAGTTGTGGTACAGTTCCCGTACCCGATGCTGATTTACCAGTTCAATTACCAGAACAAGTAGAATTTAGTGGTAGAGGACCTTCTCCTTTAGCGAAGTTATCAGACTGGGTAAATGTACCTTGTCCTAGTTGTGGCGAACCTGCCAAACGGGAAACTGATACGATGGATACTTTTATCGATTCTTCTTGGTATTTCCTTCGTTACAGCGATGCGAAAAATCCAGACTCAGCTTTTGCTAAAGATAAAGTCAATGACTGGATGCCAGTCGATCAATACGTAGGTGGAATTGAACACGCCATCCTTCATTTACTCTATTCTCGCTTTTTTACTAAAGTTTTGCGCGATCGCGGTTTACTAGATTTTGATGAACCTTTCCAACGTCTGTTAACTCAAGGCATGGTACAAGGCATCACTTATAAAAATCCTACTACAGGTAAATATATCCCCTCGGCAGAAGTTAATCCTGAAGATCCGAAAGATCCAGAAACGAGTGAAGCGTTATCTGTCTTTTACGAGAAGATGTCTAAATCTAAATACAATGGTGTTGATCCTCAACAAGTATTAGCAAAATATGGGGCAGATACCGCAAGGATGTTTATTTTGTTTAAAGCACCACCAGAAAAAGATTTAGAATGGGATGATGCCGATGTAGAAGGACAATTCCGTTTCTTAAATCGAGTTTGGACACAGGTAACTGAATATAATTCTTCTCAAACTACTTCATCTGAGAACAAAGAACTTACTAAAGCTGAAAAAGATTTACGCAGGGCAATTCATACTGCCATCAAAGAAGTTTCTGAAGATTTGGAAGGAGAATATCAGTTTAATACGGCGGTTTCTGAATTGATGAAACTAAGTAACGCCCTTAAGGAAGCATCCTGTAAAGATTCTCCTGTCTATCATGAAGGCATTGAAGCATTAGTAATTTTACTTGCACCTTTTGCTCCTCATCTGGCAGAAGAATTATGGCAACAATTAGGACATACTGATTCAGTACATCATCAAAGTTGGTTGAAAGTCGATTCTAATGCTTTAGTAGTTGATGAAATTACTTTAGTAATCCAAATTATGGGTAAAACTCGCGGAACAATTCAAGTTCCTGCTAACTTAAATAAGGCTGAGTTAGAAACGTATGCTCTTCAATCAGAAATGGCTCAACGATATTTAGAAGGAAAAGAAGTTAAAAAAGTAATTGTTGTACCGAATAAATTAGTTAATTTTGTCGTAGCTAAATAAATTAAATATTTTTAAAAACCAATAATTTTACTACACTAAAAAACTTTTTATTTGGTTGGGGTTTGGCATAGCTAAACCTCTATTTTTTTTGTTTGATTGATAGTTTTAATTATCCCGATTTTCAGTTGAATAGAAAATATATCAGTTATCAGTTACCAATTATTAGTTACCTTTTGCCTCCTGCCTCCTGTTTTTTACTTTGCTCTTCGTTTCACGTTTCTGATGCCGAAGTGCTTTTTGCCTTTGCTGTGGTCTACCAAGTAGGAAAAATACTGTAAAATTGCTTTGCAAAAAAAACACAAAATGTTAACCTTTTTTTAATCTCCTAAATCTTTTCTTAATCTAATTTAAGTTTAAGAAATAGAACGAGATTAAACTGCTGTTAATAATGGTTATATGTTTACATTGCCAAAGCTTGTACACCAACCCATTGTTTGGTTTAGCATTTTAATTTTAACTGCGATCGCTATAGAAATTATCTCTAAACCATTTTATTTAAGTGATAGTCCACCACAATTAGAATTTCCGTTTCTAATCAAAACTTTAATTTTATTAATCTGGAGTTTTTGCTTAGTAGCTACTGTTAGAAAAAATGTTTTTAAAACATTGGGTTACGCTCCGCCGAAATTTAAAGCTTATCAATTAGGATTAATTGGATTTACGGCAATAATTAGTTGGTTTTTTTTGGGACTATTTTTAATTAATCCTCAACAATTTTCTTTATTAGCATTAGAAGATCAAATTATTGAAAATGCTTCAGCTTTCTTGTGTTTTGCATCGGCATTTATTTTAGCGATCGCTCTAGTAAACATTTTTAGTTTACCACCAAGTCGTTCTCGTTTTTTTAAGTTAATTATGCTTGGAATTTTATCTTTAGTAATATTTGTAATTGGGATGGAAGAAGTTTCTTGGTTTCAAAGAATGTTAGCCATTAAAACTCCAGCTTCATTTTCTAATAACCTGCAACAGGAAATGAATTTACACAACTTTGCTACTAATAAGTTTGAATATATTTATTATTTAGGAACTTTTAGTCTGTTTAGCATCGTTCCACTAATCAAACCACTTTTTCAGAAATATCAATGGTATAGTTCAATCAACCTATTGTTACCAGGTAGTTTTACTTTTCACGTTGGTGCAATTGCAGCAGCTTACAATTATGATATGTGGGATTTTCCACTAATCCAAGTTGCCTTTGGAATTGCTTTTTTTGGCATGGTTTTTTATGCCTTTGAGAAGGCTAATACAACACTCAAAATATTGCAAATTATTGTAATTGTAGTTATGGCAATGAGCCAAATTATGTTTATTTTTAAGGGAAACGCTTTCTTAAGATTATATGATGTAACTGAATATAAAGAGTTTTTTATTGCTTTAACAATGTTTGTTTATGCCATAGAAGTGTTAGCAAACGTCAGAAAACTTAATCTGAAAAAAAACGAAAATTTATGGTTTTTGAATTAACAATTTTTTGAATGTTTTAAATGTTAACTTTGCCAACCTTGAAACTTAATGCCATCAAAAACCTTAGATAACTTTTGCGCCAGTGGTATCGAGTTGCAAAATCATTACTTTGGAATTAATACCTTGCTCTTGCCAAGCTTCCATCATTGCACTAACAACACTTCTTGCTTGTTGAGGATTAGTTAAAGCAAGCAACGTAGGACCAGCACCACTAATCACCATACCATAAGCACCAGAAGCGATCGCAGCAGCTTGAACTTGTTGATAACCGTGAATTAAACTTTGACGATAGGGTTGATGTAATTTATCTGCTAAAGCTGCGCTTAACCAATCACTACGATTTGTTTCCAAACCTCTCAATAACAAACCGAGACGAGAAATATTAAAAATAGCGTCGCTGCGACTAATTGTAGTTGGTAACACCAAACGAGCTTCTTCGGTAGACAATTCAAAATCAGGTATCGCCACTACAGGAACAATCTCTTGATGCCAAGGAATTTCACAAATTTGCCAGTTACCAGTTTCCCCTACAGATAATTGACAATTACCCAATAAAGCAGGAACGACATTATCAGGATGTCCTTCCATTTCTATCGCTAATTCCATTACTTCTGTAGTAGATAAAGGATTACCAGCCAATTGATTTGCTCCTACTAAACCGCCTACTATCGCTGTAGCTGAACTACCTAAACCCCTAGCCAAAGGCACACCCAACTTAATTTCTATTTCTACTTTGGGGATAGGGCGATCAATTTTTTGATACAACTTAGTAAAAGATTGATAGAGTAAATTATCTTGATCTTGACTGACTCTTGCTGCTTCCTCTCCAGTGACAACAATTTTTAAATCTGTATTTGTCTCAACTGAAGTGAAAGTAAATTGGTTGTAAACAGTTAAAGCAGCACCAATACAATCAAAACCAGCACCAAGATTCGCAGTAGTAGCAGGAACAATAACAGTAACTTGCTTCATTCGACTAGGAATAACAGCGATTGATTAACAGCAATTTTTAATCCTAACACGGTCACTGTGATGGTTTAGCCTCTCGTGGTCTTTATACTAGTTACCAAAGATTAACTAAAAATTACCAATCAACTATCAGCTATCAACAATTAACTATTAACTATTAACTATCAACAAAAAACCAGAAATAATCACTGAGCAGTAGCTAATAATCGCCCTTTAAAGATTTATAATGACAAATAGGATAATTAAGAGTTATAAGCTCTACTTATCATAAATGACTTATTAAAACTTAATAAAAATCAAAGGAGATGCCTCTCTCTGATAGACTTTTGACTTGAGTAGGCATACCTTGATTGTAAGGAAAACATAATCGAGTAGGGAGGAAAGTCTTGCTAGAAAATACCCTTGGGCTAGAAATTATTGAGGTAGTTGAACAAGCTGCGATCGCGTCAGCCAAATGGATGGGTAAAGGTGAAAAAAACACCGCCGATCAAGTGGCAGTAGAAGCAATGCGCGAACGGATGAACAAAATCCATATGAGAGGTCGCATTGTTATCGGTGAAGGCGAACGGGATGATGCTCCCATGCTTTACATCGGCGAAGAAGTAGGTATTTGTACTCGCGAAGATGCTAAAAATTTCTGTAACCCAGATGAATTAATTGAAATTGACATTGCAGTCGATCCTTGTGAAGGAACTAACTTAGTTGCCTATGGACAACCAGGTTCGATGGCAGTATTAGCAATTTCCGAAAAAGGTGGGTTATTTGCTGCACCAGACTTTTACATGAAAAAGCTAGCTGCACCACCTGTAGCCAAGGGTCATGTTGATATTAACAAATCAGCTACCGAAAACTTGAAAATCATTTCTGATTGTATGGGAAGAGCGATTGAAGAGTTGGTTGTAGTAGTGATGGATCGTCCTCGTCACAAAGAATTAATCCAAGAAATTCGCTCTGCTGGTGCGAGAGTAAGATTGATTAGCGATGGTGACGTTTCTGCTGCTATTTCTTGCGCTTTTTCTGGTACAAATATCCACGCTTTAATGGGAATTGGTGCTGCACCTGAAGGGGTGATTTCGGCTGCTGCGATGCGCTGTTTAGGCGGTCACTTCCAAGGACAGTTGATTTACGATCCTGAAGTAGTAAAAACAGGTTTAATTGGCGAAAGTAAAGAAGGCAATCTTGCTAGATTAAATGAAATGGGTATTAATAACCCAGACAAAATTTACAATGCTGAAGAATTAGCTAGTGGCGAAACAGTGTTGTTTGCTGCCTCTGGTATTACTCCAGGAACTTTGATGGAAGGAGTCCGTTTCTTCAAAGGTGGAGCAAGAACTCAGAGTTTGGTTATTTCTTCTCAATCTAAAACAGCCCGTTTTGTTGATACGGTGCATATGTTTGAACAACCAAAAAATTTACAATTAAAATAAGGTTGTTGTAAGTCACTAAAGGTGAAAAGTAGAAGGTAATATCTCTTTACTTATTACTTTTTCCCTTTCTCTTGGTTTAAGTTTTAAGATATTTTGTTGGCATAAATTAAATAATTAATAATCAAAAACAGCCAAAAAACATAACCAAAAACTCTTGAGAGAACACATGAATATTGTAGTTGTTGGTCTAAGTCATAAAACCGCAGCCGTAGAAATTCGCGAAAAATTGAGTATTCCAGAAGCGCAAATGCAAGAAGCGATCGCGCATTTATCAAGCTACCCTCATATCGACGAAGTAGCGATTATTAGTACTTGTAATCGTCTGGAAATTTACGGCATTGTCAAAGAAACCGAGCAAGGTGTTAAAGAAATTACCCAATTCTTAGCAGAAAAAGGTCAAATTAGCCTGCTAGAATTACGCAGACACCTATTTACTCTATTACACGAAGATGCTTTACGCCATCTGATGCGAGTTGCATCGGGTTTAGAAAGTTTGGTATTAGGGGAAGGACAAATTCTTGCTCAAGTCAAAAATACTCACAAATTAGCTCAAAAATATCAGGGATTAGGACGATTATTAGACCGATTGTTTAAACAAGCTATCTCTACTGGTAAAAGAGTTCGTAGTGAAACTAGCATTGGTACAGGTGCAGTTTCGATTAGTTCGGCTGCGGTAGAATTAGCACAAATCAAAGTAGAAAACATGGCACCGCTAAAAGTAGCAATTATTGGTGCTGGAAAAATGGCCTGTCTACTAGTCAAACACCTGATAGCTAAAGGTGCAACGGAGATTGCTATTGTGAATCGTTCTCATCGTAGAGCGCAAGAGTTGGCGGATAAGTTTCCTGAAGCTAGTTTAAAACTTTACCCACTCTCAGAAATGATGAGTACGATCGCATCTTCCGATCTAGTGTTTACTAGTACTGGTGCTACCGAACCAATTTTAGACCAAGCAAAATTAACACAACATTTACCAATCGAAAAGTCTTTAATGTTGATTGATATCTCCGTACCTCGCAACGTCGCTGCGGATGTCAATCAGATTGAACAAATTCAAGCTTATAACGTAGACGATCTTAAAGCAGTAGTCGCAGCTAATCAAGAAAGTCGTCGTAAATTAGCTCAAGAAGCAGAAGGAATCATTGAAGAAGAAGTTGAAAACTATCTACTTTGGTGGCGATCGCTAGAAACTGTTCCAACCATTAGTTGTTTACGTAGTAAAGTAGAAACAATTCGCGAACAAGAATTAGAAAAAGCTTTATCTCGTCTAGGAACGGAATTTGCCGAAAAACATCAAGAAGTAATTGAAGCTTTAACGAGAGGAATTGTTAATAAAATTCTTCATGAACCGATGGTACAGTTAAGAGCGCAGCAAGATATCGAAGCTCGTCGTCGCTGTCTACAATCGCTTCAGATGCTGTTTAATTTAGAGACAGAAGAACAATTTAGTTGAATTTTGTTTAATAAAA
The DNA here is from genome assembly GCF_000317575.1 of Stanieria cyanosphaera PCC 7437. NCBI lineage: Bacteria > Bacillati > Cyanobacteriota > Cyanophyceae > Pleurocapsales > Dermocarpellaceae > Stanieria > Stanieria cyanosphaera. The sequence continues at coordinate 2,049,511 of NC_019748.1, forward strand.
TATTTTTTTAACAGGTAAACACGGAACTACAGCGAGCATGATCCGTGTTTATTTTATTATTTGTCCGTTGTCTTTTATTCTTTGTATTGATTACTAATCAATGACTAATGACTAGTTACCAATTAACTATCAACTCTCAAAAATTAATCAATAATTAATGACTAATCATCAACAACTTTCGCGCATGGAAACGGTACAATCTCCGTTAATTCCAGTGATTGGGGAACTAATTCGTCAACATCCAGGGACAATATCTTTAGGACAAGGGGTAGTTGCTTATCCTCCTCCTCAAGCAGCAATTGCAGCTATAACAAAATTTCTAAATAATCCAGATAATCATAAATATCAAGCAGTAGAAGGAATACCACCTTTAATTAAAGCGATCGCACATAAATTAGCTACGGAAAATCAGATCGAAATTGGACAAAATAACTGTGTTGTAGTCACTGCGGGGAGTAATATGGCATTTCTGAATGCTATTCTCGCGATTACTGTAGCTGGTGACGAGATTATTCTGAATGCGCCTTATTATTTTAATCATGAAATGGCGATTAGAGTAGCCAATTGTATTCCTGTAATTATACCAACAGATGTTAATTATCAATTACAACCAGAATTAATCGCTCAAGCAATTACGAGTAAAACAAAAGCAGTCGTTACAATTTCTCCTAATAATCCCACAGGTGTAGTGTATTCTGCGGACAGTTTAGCTCAAGTAAATCAACTTTGTCGCGAGGGGTTCGCTCCTGGCAGTCGCGATCGCGGTATTTATCATATTAGCGATGAAGCTTATGAATATTTTACTTATGATGGAGTTAAACATATTTCACCAGCTTCTTTTGCTGATAGTAGTAACCATACTATTTCTCTCTACAGTTTATCTAAAGCTTATGGTTTTGCTTCCTGGCGCATTGGTTATATGGTGATTCCGAAGCATTTATTAATGTCGGTCAAAAAAGTTCAAGATACTAATTTAATTTGTCCGCCTGTTATTTCTCAGTATGCAGCTTTAGGAGCTTTAGAAGTTGGTTATAGTTATTGTCAACCTTTTATTCAAGAAATTGCTAAAGTTAGAGAGATATTTTGGAATAAATTGCAAACTTTAAATCATATTTGTACGGTTACTCAGGCAGATGGTGCTTTTTATTTTTTTCTAAAAATTAATTCAGAAATTAATGATTTTGAATTGGTTAAAAAATTGATTTCAGATTATCAAGTTGCAGCAATTCCTGGAAGTACTTTTGGGATGGAGAGTGGTTGTTATTTAAGAATTGCTTATGGTGCTTTACAACTCGATACTGCTAACGAAGGAATTAACAGATTAATTAAAGGATTAAATAACAGTAGAGACGTTCCATGGAAAGTCTCTACTGGTAACTGATTATTGAGCGGGTGGGATTCCTTCAATCGCGATAATAGCTTCCATGACTGATTTAACAATCGGTGCTGCTACGGTAGAACCAAAAGTATATGCACCTTTAGGCTCGTCTACAACAGCTAAGATCGCATAACGGGGAGCTTCAACGGGAAACATGGCAACAAAGCTCGTAATTTTAGCTTTTTTGTCGTATCCTCCCTCATTAACAGCTTTTTGTGCAGTTCCTGTTTTACCAGCAATGCGATAACCTGGAAGAGAAGCAACGTAACCACTACCTTCTTTTTCTCTAACTACACTTTCCATCATCGCTAAGACAGCTTTGGTAGTTTCTGGTTTAAATACTTGTTGACTAGGATAAGTAGGTTGCCAATGCAGATAGCCTTTAACATCTGATAAGCCACGAACAAAATGAGGTGTAACTAAATTTCCCCCATTAGCGATCGCACAATGAAGTTGAATCAATTTTAAGGGTGTTAAGGAAAAACCTTGTCCAAAAGAAGTAGTAGCAGCTTCAATAGCTTTAACTTTAAATTCAATTTGGTTTTTGAGATGTCCAGGAGTATAACCAGGAATATCTAACGCTAGTTTATCTTCAATTCCTAACGCAAGAAGATGATGATAATAATCCTCTCGATTAAGACGATTCATCATCTGAATCATACCTACATTACTTGAATGCTGAAGAATTTGGGGAATTGTCAAAATTCCTCGCGCACCATCGTCTTCATAATCGTGGTTGCGGATTACCCAGCCATCAACCTTGATTTTTCCTGTATCTTTAAAGGTATCATTGGGAGTAATGACTCCTGCATCTAAAGCGATCGCTACATTAATCGGTTTAAAAGTTGAACCAGGTTCATACAAGTCGGTAATTGCCCAATTTTTAAACAATTCCACATTGTATTCATAATAAAGATTAGGATTATAAGTAGGCTCAGAAACCAAAGCAGCGATCGCACCATCGCGGACATCCATGACAATTACCGTTCCGCGTTTAGCTTTATATTTAAGCATTTGCTGTTTTAAAGCATTACGTGCTGCTTGTTGAATCTTGAGATCGAGCGTTAATTGCAAACGTAAATCGTCGAATTTTAATAATTCTTCTTGAGGATTTAAATCACCTACATAAAAGATCGAGCGATCGCCGATAAAACTTCGTTTAACAGATTTAGTAATTTCAGGACGTTGTAAAAGTTGTTGTTGAGTATATTCTATTCCTGCTTGGGGTAACGGCAAGCGATCGCGATTCATATAACCTACTACTTCCGCTACCATTTCTTCATAGGGATAAAAACGAGAATAGCGTTTTTGCAAATCTAAACCATCAATTTTTAATTTACTAATTTTTTCTTTAACCGATTCGGGAAGATCGCTTGCTAATTTAATTCCTGTTTTTCTTTGATTAAAAATTTGAACTAATTTTTCTGTAGTGTAATTAGGAAGAATTGGAGCTATTTCTTGTGCTACTTGTTCAGGAGAAATATCTTTAGAATAAACAGTAAATAAAGAAGGATGAGCGTAAAGATCGTAAGTAATTCGATCTGTCGCTAAAACATTTTGTTGGCGATCAACTATTTGACGGCGAGGATTATAAAAACGTAATAAAGTATGCTGTTGATCGTTGGCTATTTGTTTTAAAGTTTTGCCTTTAAATGCAGGTGCTTGTTCATTAACAATAGTAGGATTTAAAATTTGTAAATAAAAAAGTCTGACCGTTAATCCCAAAGCAGCAGAAACTAAAACTAGCCAAACTAATAAAAGTCTAATTGGCTGAAATTTTCTTTTAGATTTAACAGAAGAAACTTGAGAAGCTCTTTTTGGTTGTTGAGGTATGCTTTTAATTTTTGATTTAGTCATTGTACCTCCGATACTCAATAAATTTTAGACAAAAAGATTTATTATAAAAATTTTTTCAAGTTTTTTTAATAGAGAATGCTTAGTCTAGCTAATTTTATAAAAAAAATAATTAGTAGAAACGTAAACTCTTACGCTTCTACTTGATAATTACAGATTTCTTTCCAGCTAAAATTTAATGTGTGCTAAGATTAAGCTCATTTTTTTTAGCTTTAATTCTTATGGATTAATTAAATTATTAACTGGTAACTGTTAATACCCTGAATTAATTTCTAATGATAAATCTTTTGCTTGAACTTGTTCGATAGGATTAGATTTAACTGAAGAAGAGATAGAAGCTGGACGAACAAAAACAGCATTATCTACTGACAACGAAACAAATTGATTATTTTTTTCTTGAGCTTGTTGAGCAATTTCATGTTTGAGAGATTCATTAATTGCAACTAGCTGACGTTCTTGACGTTGTAAAGTTTCTAAATTGTTATATTGTTTACTCCAAAGTTGAGGAATACGAACATTACTAACATAAACTGCAATGCTACTAGCTATTAATACTAATGCCAAACCAAAAGAACTTTTTTGTAAGAATAACAAAATTTGTAATTGAACTGGCAAGATTTTTTTATTAGTTAATTTGGCAACCGAGGAATTACTGACTTGATTAGTTTTATGATGAGAAGAAGAAGGTTGTGAACGATACTTTTTACGTTGACGAGAACGTCCAGAATTAGATTGTAGGGAATAATTTTGAACTGGAAAGGTGGGTTTAGGAAGAGCGGACATAATATTATTTACGATCCAGTAATAATTGCTTTCGGGCGAAATTATAACTTTACTTTTCCTTAAATGGCAGCAATTAATTTGATTTATTAAGATTTTATTTTTTTGCTTAATAATTTTTTTATCTTCTTTGCTATTGAGTCAGGTTATTGAAGGAAAATCTCTTTAACTAAAACTATAAATAATTTGACTTTCCCACTTTCCACAAAGTTGAGAAGGTGGTTGAGTTAAAGGAAAATTTTGTCTATCTAACTTCACTTGTAAACCCATCATGGGATCTTCCCCACTTGCAATTAAAAATTCTAAACTCTGAACTTCTTGCCAACTAGCAAGATAATCTAGAATTTTGCCGATTCCTTCTAAATAAGGATGATTGCAATCGCGATACCAGTCAGATTTAGCAAGGTTGGATTGATCGAAACCGAGATGAAAAATTAAAGAGGGATTACTAAATAATGCGATCGCGACTGGTCGAGCTTCTTCTTGTAAGAGTAGATCAAAAGATTGAGCAAGGTGTCGAATTTTATCTAATTTTTCGTATCTAGCTGTAGCGGAGGCAATTTCTTGTTTCCAGGTAATTGCTACAGTAATGAGATAGGTTTGTAGCAACAAATGTCCTAATTTTTTGGCTTTAGTGGCTAAATACTCAGAATTATAATCATTAGCTTCAATTAACAAAGGAACTCGGTCAACTATTTCCAAACCATATCCTTTTAAGCCAGCAATCTTACGAGGATTGTTTGTAATCAGACGAATTTTTTTGACACCCAAATCGTTGAGCATTTGCGCTCCCATGCCATAATCTCGTAAATCGGCTGGAAAACCTAATCTTTCATTCGCTTCTACCGTATCTAAGCCTAAATCCTGTAAAGTATAAGCTTTTAACTTATTAACTAAGCCAATTCCTCTTCCTTCCTGACGTAGATAAATCACGACTCCTAATTCTGCTGCTTCAATCATTTTTAAGGCAGCTTGTAGCTGCATCCGACAGTCACAACGCAGCGAACCTAAAGCATCACCAGTCAAACATTCTGAATGCACCCTCACCATGACTGGTTGTCGATCAAACTGAGCAGGGTTACCTTTAACTATGGCTAAATGTTCGGTTTCATCAAGGACATTACGATAAGCATAGATTTGAAAATCTCCAAATTGACTGGGAAATTTACAAACCGTTTCCCGATAAACAAAACGGTCGTGTTTGAGACGATAACTAATCAGATCTGCAATACTAATTAATTTAAGGTTGTGCTTGCGGGCATATTCTACTAACTGAGGTAACCGCGCCATCGAACCATCCGCATTTTGGATTTCACAAATTACCCCTGCTGGATAAAGTCCTGCTAATCTAGATAAGTCTACCGCAGCTTCCGTATGTCCAGCCCGTTTTAAAACTCCCCCTGTTTTTGCTCTCAGAGGGAAAATATGACCAGGACGAGCTAAATCCTCTGGTTTACTAGCTGGATTAATAGCTATTTGAATCGTACGCGCTCTGTCTTCAGCAGAAATTCCCGTACTTCCTCCCAGATGCTTAGCTGCATCGATACTGACAGTAAAAGCAGTTTGGTTGCTATCAGTATTTTTAGTCACCATCAAAGGTAAATCGAGTTCATCCAATCTTTGTCCCGTCATTGCCAAACAAATCAAACCCCTAGCTTCTACTGCCATGAAGTTGATCATATCTGGAGTAGCAAACTGTGCTGCACAAATGACATCACCTTCGTTTTCGCGATTTTCATCGTCAACTACCACAATGGCACGACCGGCTTTAATATCGGCTAAAGCTGCGTCAATGGAATCAAACGTAAAGAAATTGTTTTGAGGCGTTTCCACTCTAAAAACTTGAACCGTAAGATTGTTACTTTATCTGTTCTGATTTTAGCGTGTTTGTCTCCTCTACTTCGGATTGGTATAAATATTACTTGAGAGCGGTCTGCCTTTGATCGCACAACGAGCGATCGCTATAACTAATAAACTTACAAACGGTAAACTTTACTTTGACACTCCCATCGCTCCTTGGCGAGGGATTCTTGCTTCAGTAACTCTTAACTAGACTAACTAAATTAGCCCCCGCTACTAACGTCTCCACAAGCATTTTGATTCACGGGCTGTCCGACCGCTACTAGTCCTTTATTTCTTATTACTTGGGCTGCGGCTACATCTCTGTTGGTGGTGTATCCACAAGCAGGACAATTATGAGTTCTTTCACTTAGAAGTTTCTTACCTCCCTTAGTTTCACAGTTAGGGCATATTTGAGATGTATAATTCTTATCTACTTCGAGGAAGTAGGTATCGGTTTTCCAAGCTACATATTGTAGTATTTGGAAGAACTGACCAAAGCTAGCATCTAAAGTATGTTTACGTAACATTCCTTTAGCCCAACTTTTAAAGTCAATATCTTCGACAAATATCATTCCTGCTTGTTCACATAACTTATGTGCAAGTTTAAAGTGGAAGTCTTTACGAGTAGCAGCTATTTTCTCATGTATTTTAGCTATTCTTCTGTTTAGTCTAAATCTGTTATTAGACCTTTTCTGCTTGTTTCTTAATCTTCTTTGTAGCAATTTCAGCTTACGATGAAGACTATTAAAAAACTTAGGTCTATTAATAAGTTCCCCATCAGAAGTAGCTAAATACTTATCTAACCCAATATCAATGCCTAACGCATGACCATGAGGTATTGGATTAACAACATTAACATCTAGTTGTATTGAGAGCATTAAGTAATAACCTGTTGCTCTTCTAACAACTCGTGCTTGTTTAACTTGGAAACCTTCAGGTATTTCCCTAGACTTACGAAACTTAACCCACCCTAATTGAGGTAGTTTAATTTTATTGCCTTTTACAGGATTAGATTTAAACTGTGGAAATATAAAAGAGCGCATTCTCACAGCGTTCTTAAATCGAGGAAACCCAAAGTTTCTTTTCCTAATATCTTCCCAAGCTCTATCTAAAGTTCTTAACACCTGTTGAAGTAATTGTGCATTAACACTTTTAAGCTCAGAATTATTCGCTCTCGCTTTTGTTAATGCTTTTGCTTGCACATGGTAATTAGGAAACTTAGTATCAGCAGGGATTATATATTCTTTTTCTAGACTGCACGCATTAACTAAACACTTACGAAAATTAACCCAATCTTTTCTCTCAGCTAAAGCGTAATTCCAAACACTTTTACAAATGCCTAGTGTTCTTTCTATCTCAGCTATTTGAGATTTAGTCGGTATTAATTTGTACTCATAAGTGAAGTTAAGCATTAGTTTCGACCTTGTAATTATTAATATTATAACTTATTTCTACACAATCAACAATACCATGTAGAATCTTAATGTTCGCTTTCACCTAGAGAGCGGAGCAGAGAGTCCTCCCACTCACAGAAGATAGAAAATAATTGCAAAAACTAAAATTTTTGATATTCTCTAAGTAATATCACGGTTTAAAAGTGTCGCAATGAGTATACAAAAACTTTACAAATTTTGGCTCAGAACTAGTTTAGCCTTGACAAGCTTTTATTGCCTGACTGGTACAGATTTAGCTCAAGCACAATCGATTACTCCAGATGCGACACTTCCTACACCCACAGAAGTAACTCCAACAGCTACAGGAGTAGAAATCACTGGCGGAACAGCAAGAGATATTAATTTATTCCATAGTTTTCAGGAATTTTCTCTACTTAATGGTAACGAAGCTTTCTTTAACAATGCTAGTACCATTTCTAATATTATTACCAGAGTCACTGGTGGTCAAATTTCGACCATTGATGGTTTAATTAGAGCTAATAACGCTAATTTATTCTTTCTCAATCCTGCTGGTATTCTCTTCGGCCCTAATGCTAGCTTGAATATCGGTGGTTCTTTTTATGGTAGTACGGCTGATAGTTTGATCTTTCCTGAAGGAGAATTTAGCGCAACCAATCCCCAAGCTCCTCCAATTTTAACGATTAATGCGCCAATTGGGTTAGGTTTTCGGGATAATCCTGGTGAGATTAATGTCAATGGAAGTTCTCTGAGTGTAGATACAGGTGAAACCCTAGCTTTACTTGGTGGTAATGTCAATGCAGAAGGAGGAATCATCGCTGCACCTGGAGGAAGAATCGAGTTAGGGGGATTATCAACAGAAGGAACGGTAAATATTAGTGAGGATAGTGGTTTTACTTTTTCTGATGGAATAGCAAGAGCAGATGTATCTCTTTCCAATGATGCTTTAGTCAACGTAGCTAATCAAGGAGGAGGGTTTATTAATGTTAATGCTGGTAATCTAAATTTATCAGAAAGAAGTCAATTTCGTGGCGGAATAGCAGCAGGGTTAGATGCGACAGGTAATCCAGCAGGAAATATTAATATAAATGCGACTGGAGCAATTACCCTAAGCGGAGACAGTAGTGTACAAAATTTTATCGACGAAGATGCTATAGGAAATAGTGGTGATATTAACGTCACAGCAGATTCTTTAAGCTTAATTGAAGAGAGTTCTTTTGATGCTAGTATTTTTGGAACTGGAAATGCAGGAGCAGTAAATATTCAAGCCAATGACATTCTGCTAGATAATAGTACAATTTTCAACCAAGTAACCTCAACAGGAAATGGTAATGGTGGTGGAGTTGAGATTGATACAGCCAATTTGTTTTTGATTAATGGTGGTGCGGTTACTGCCACTACGTTTGGAAAGGGAGATGCAGGAATAATTACTATCAATGCCGACGATACTATTTTAATTGATGGTAGAACTCCCGATGGTGAGTTTATTAGTACGATTGAAAACAATGTCAGACAGGGAGCAGAAGGAGATGGCGGTTCAATTGAAATTGTCGCCAACAAATTATTTATCGCTAACGAAGCTGAAATAGATTCAAGTACAAAAGGACAAGGAAACGCAGGAGTAGTAAATATTCAAGCCAATGACATTCTGCTAGATAATGGTGGAATTTTTAACCAAGTGGCGGAAGGTGGAGAAGGCAATGGTGGTGGAGTCGAGATTGGGACAACTAATTTGTCTTTGATTAATGGCGGTATAATTAGTGCTAGTACTTTTGGACAAGGCAATGCAGGAGCAGTAAATGTTCAAGCCAATGACATTCTGCTAGATAATGGTGGAATTTTTAACCGAGTAGCTGAAGGTGCAGTAGGCAATGGCGGAGGAGTAGAGATTAAGACAACCAATCTGTCTTTGATTAATGGCGGTATAATTAGTGCTAGTACTTTTGGACAGGGAGATGCAGGAGTAGTAAATATTCAAGCCAATGACATTCTGCTAGATAATGGTGAAATTCTCAACCGAGTAGAAGAAAATGCAGTAGGCAATGGTGGTGGAGTCGAGATTGGGACAACCAATTTGTCTTTGACTAATGGCGGTAGAATTAGTGCTAGTACTTTTGGACAAGGCAATGCAGGAGCGGTAAATATTCAAGCCAATGACATTTTGCTAGATAATAGTACAATTTTCAACCAAGTAATCTCAACAGCAAAAGGTAATGGTGGTGGAGTCGAGATTGGGACAACCAATTTGTCTTTGACTAATGGCGGTAGAATTAGTGCTAGTACATTCGGACAGGGAGATGCAGGAGAGGTAAATGTTCAAGCCAATGACATTCTGCTAGATGATGGTGGAATTTTCAACCGAGTAGCTGAAGGTGCAGTAGGCAATGGCGGAGGAGTAGAGATTAAGACAACCAATCTGTCTTTGATTAATGATGGTGAAATAGATGCTAGTACTTCTGGACAGGGAGATGCAGGAGTAATTACTATTAACGCTATCGATACTATTTCTATATCTAACAGTAGTATTTTTAATGGAGTTGAAACTGGTGCAATTGGCAATGCGGGTGGGATTGATATTACTACGGTTAATTTAAATTTAACTAATGGCGGTGAAATAGATGCTAGTACATTCGGACAGGGAGATGCCGGAGCAGTAAATATTCAAGCCAATGACATTCTGCTAAATAATGGTCGAATTCTCAACCGAGTAGAAGAAAATGCAATAGGCAATGGTGGTGGAGTCGAGATTGGGACAACCAATTTGTCTTTGATTAATGGCGGTAGAATAGATGCCAGTACGCTTGGGAAGGGAGATGCAGGAGCAATCACAATTCAAGCCAATGACATTTTGCTAGATAGTAGTACAATTTTCAACCAAGTAACCTCAACAGGAAATGGTAATGGTGGTGGAGTTGAGATTGATACAACCAATCTGTTTTTGATTAATGGTGGTGCAGTTACTGCCACTACGTTTGGAAAGGGAGATGCAGGAATAATTACTATCAATGCCGACGATACTATTTTAATTGATGGTAGAACTCCCGATGGTAAGTTTATTAGTACGATTGAAAACAATGTCAGACAGGGAGCAGAAGGAGATGGCGGTTCAATTGAAATTGTCGCCAACAAATTATTTATCGCTAACGAAGCTGAGATAGATTCAAGTACAAAAGGACAAGGAAACGCAGGAGTAGTAAATATTCAAGCCAATGACATTCTGCTAGATAATGGTGGAATTTTGAACCAAGTAGACGAAGGTGGAGAAGGCAATGGTGGTGGAGTCGAGATTGGGACAACCAATTTGTCTTTGATTAATGGCGGTAGAATTAGTGCTAGTACTTTTGGACAAGGCAATGCAGGTTTAATCACTATTAATGATAGCGATACTATTTTTATTGATGGAGAAAATAGTCAGGGCGATTCTAGTGGTATTTTTAATGGAGTTGGCACTAATGCAGTTGGCGATGCAGGTGGAATTAATATTACTACGGCTAATTTAAATTTAACTAATGGTGGTGTTGTTAATGCTAGTACATTTGAACGAGGCAATGCAGGTTTAATCACTATTAATGCTAGCGATACTATTTTTATTGATGGAGAAAATAGTCAGGGCGATTCTAGTGGTATTTTTAATGGAGTTGACACTGATGCAGTTGGTAATGCAGGAGGCATCAACATTACTACGGCTAATTTAAATTTAACAAATGGCGGTGTTATTAATGTTAGTTCTTTTGGACAAGGAAATGCTGGTAGTATAGTTGTTGAAGCAAATTCTTTGACTCTTGATGCTGGAAAGATTTTTGCTGCTAACGCTCCATCACAACCTATTACAAACAATCAAACAGGTGGTAATATTAAGCTAACAGTAGCAGATAATTTAATCTTGCGAAACAATAGTCTGATTTCTGCTAGTGCATCTGAGAATGCTACAGGTGGTAACGTAACGATTGATGCGGGGTTTGTAGTTGCCTTTCCTAGCAATGAAAATGGTAATGATATTGTTGCTAACGCAGTACAAGGACAAGGAGGACAAGTTACCATTAATGCACAACAAATCTTTAATTTAGAAGAAAGAAAAGCAGAACCAGGAAATGGTACTAACGATATTGATGTTAGTTCAGAAGGTGGTTTAGCTGGTCAAGTTAATATTACAATCTTTAAAGATGATGTTCTTCGCAATGCTAGCGAATTGCCTAGAAATCCTGTTGAACCAGAGCAAACTGTTGCTCAAGCTTGTTCTTCTCAAGGTATAGCAGAAGGAGGAAATAGCTTTACTGTCACAGGAAAAGGTGGTGTACCTCCCGTACCTACTGAACCAATGTCTAGCGATACAATTTTACTAGGATCAGGTGAAGCTCCGGTGCAGGGAAGTCGAGGTGCAGAGGAGAGTTTATCAACTAATTCCTCTCATCATCAAAATCAGCAACCCAAGGGAATTTTAACTTCTCAGGGTTATATTGTTCCTGCACAGGGGATAGTTAAAACAGAAGATGGCAAGGTGATGTTAGTTGGTTATCCTGTCAATAATCTTAATCAACGGACTCCTGTTCAATCTCCTAATTGTGTTGACACTCCGCGCAATAAATTGACGCGGATTCTTGGTTCACTGACAGAGCTTACCACTAACAACTTTCGTTCTTAGTACCAGAGGCTCTCATCTCCCCAAGCTTTACTTGCTTGCACAAGCTGTTCGGGTATGCCCTACCCTACAGTTTCCTGAAAATGGAAAATTCTATTACCTCTGGTTTAATCCTTAAAGATTTTACCTATTAGAGGTTTACCCAATAGAACCCTATATCTTTAGTTTTCGTGGTGCAAGTGATATCGATTAGATATCTAGGTTTTTAAAGAGGTTGATTACCTTTGCCTCTAAAACAATATTATAAAAGCCAGGAACTTTATTTTATGAAGATTTGGTGTCGAAAATGTATAGTTCACTGCCAATTTTAATTGGCAACGACCAGAGCAATCCGTGCTTTAAAAAGACACGGTTTTACGGTCAACAAGGATAAATCTTAGGTAGAGAACAAAGTAAAAAGCCAATTAGAAACAAAGCCAGAATGATCTTACTTTTCCGACCGAATTATACAGCAGCGATCTCCGCTTCGCCGAGGCGCATTGCGATCGCAGTCTAGGGGCGGGAGTTCAATTTACTTTGTGCGGAACTTTGTTAGGGGGTCATATTTGGCACGCTTTAAAATCGAAATCTGTTGGCGAAGTTTTCAGCAATTATGGCTGGATTTATTGTGTTAGCTGATTCTTAATTGACTTTTCGGATCGATCCTCCATGTTGTTTTGCCATAATTTCAGCCATTGGTTCAGAAGGAAATTTTCTTGCTTTTTCTAGAACAGGTTGAAAGTTACCTGAAGAATCTAAATAGTGAGTAAATAAACCAACTTGTTTGTAAACTATCCACATTATTGACTGATTTAGCGATCGCAAAAAAAAAAATTGGGGCGAGAATGAACTCGCCCTTGAGCAGATCAAAAAGATAAACTTGTTAAAAATTGGGCAATTGCTATGGTTAATTTAGAGAGCGCCTGCATTTGCTAGTCCAAGGATGACTCCTGCGCCCAAAACATGACCAAAACTAGTGGTAGCGAGTAAAGCTGGTACTCCCAAACCACCGAATAATTCAGGAGAAGGTAAACTTGGACCTGAATTAGGTTTTTGAATCGTAAATTTACCAATAGCGATCGCAATAATATTACAAACAATCATCACAATAGCTACTTTGGGATTCCAAGCTACTGTAGAAGGTACGTATGCTGCTGCTAATAAAGTTGAATAAACCAAATTGATTTCTCCTGTATAGCTTTATTTTTTATGTCAAATCGAAGATAATTTTAGTCCTTTACTAGACCCTGATATTAATCCGTGTTGCAATATTTAGTAATTAAGTAAAGTTTCTTAGCAATTATTTATATAATCAGATGCGTTTTAACAAAAATCCTTGCCAAAACCAACTTCGGTTTTAAATTTGATGGTAGTTTATGATTTAATTAAATACGAATAAGGGGCTGTGGCTCAGTAGGATAGAGCAAGCGCCTCCTGAATTATCGGGCATCATGAGGGAAACTTCATGAATGAATGTGGTCAAATTCAAGGAAACCTAAGTCTAGTTAAGATAAGGTAATCTTGAGCCAAGCACTATTATTCCTGGTAGTGAAGGTGCAGAGACTAGTTGTAGGTATCAAACAGGAAAATTTTATTCAGATTTCAATGCCTACAACATAAAGGCCACCACCTAAAGGCAAACTGTCTAAGGTGAAGAGATAGTCCAGAGAGTGAGGAAACTCACACCAATCTGAAGCGCTAGGTCGCCGGTTCAAATCCGGCCAGTCCCGTTTTTTTGCTGCTTGTACTCTTGATTTCAACACTAACTATGTCATTAGGTAATGAACCGTCAGAAATTTTAGAACAACTTTTGTTTTATAAAGGTCGTAAATTTAATTATGAAGTGATCAAATTACGTTTACCTAATGGAGTAGAAGGAAATTGGGAATGTATTCGTCATCCGGGGGGTGCTTTAGCTGTACCAGTTACCCGAGAAGGAAAGTTAGTTTTGGTTAGACAATATCGTTTTACTGTGCAAGGAAGATTATTAGAGTTTCCTGCTGGTACAGTAGAAAGTTATGAAGATCCAGCAGAAACAATTAAACGAGAGATTGAAGAAGAAACTGGTTATCGTGCAGGCAGTTGGAAGTCTTTAGGAAAGTTTTCTCTTGCGCCTGGTTATTCTGATGAATATATTTATGCTTTTTTGGCACAGGATTTAGAGAAGTTAGAAATTCCACCTCAACAAGATGAGGATGAAGATATCGAAGTAGTGTTGATGAGTCCCGAAGAATTAGAAGCAGCAATTTTAGCTGGCGAACCGATTGATGCTAAATCAATTGCTAGTTTTATGATGGCACGTCCTTATTTAAAATCAATCATAGATTAGTTTGTTTTGAACTAATTTGTTATTTCTTTTTAAAAGCTTTCCAAGTACCACCATAGCGGTAATTGGGATTATCGTGACTCACTTGTTGCCAACATTGAGGACAAACTAATACCCATTCGCCTTCGGGTTGATATTTAATGCGGTAGCGGATGTCGACAAGATGATTGCAGATAGTGCAAGATTTTAATTTTTTTGAAGACATTCTCAATAGCAACTACGACTCCAACAACAGTAGAATAGCTCATACATACCTATTGTTATCAAAAGCGATCGCATTATGAACCCTGCACTTTCTCAATTCGGTACTCAGATGTCCCAACTGACTGGAGTTCGGGCAATTATGAAAGATATCATCGAAACTTTGAGAAATAGTAATGGTAGAAAATTTATTAATCTTAGTGCAGGTAATCCAGTTATTTTGCCAGAAGTAGAACAGTTGTGGCGAGATTGTACTCAAGATTTATTGGCAAGTCAAGAGTATGGTGAAGTTGTCTGTCGTTATGGTTCTTCTCAAGGATATACTCCTTTAATTGAAGCGGTAGTTAAGGATTTTAATCAACGATATAATTTAAGTTTAAGCGATCGCAACATTTTAATTACTCCTGGTTCTCAAGCACTGTATCTCTACGCAGCTAATGCTTTTGGGGGACGTACGGTAGAAGGAAATCTTAGGCAAATTGTTTTACCTCTCAGTCCTGATTATACGGGTTACGGAGGTGTAACTCTCACTCCTGAAGCTTTGATTGCTTATCAACCTACTCTGGAAATTGACGAATTCCATCATCGTTTCAAGTATCGTCCTGATTTTAGTCAATTACAAATTACAGATCAAACTGGTTGTGTGATCTTTTCTCGTCCGTGTAATCCAACTGGAAATGTTTTAAGCGATGAAGAAGTAAATAAAATTGCAACTTTAGCAGCAGAATACAATACACCAGTATTAATTGATTCTGCTTATGCTTGTCCTTTCCCTGCCTTAAATTTTGCACCGATGACTCCTCAATTTGGAGATAATATTTTGCACTGCATGAGTTTATCCAAAGCAGGATTACCAGGAGAAAGAATTGGCATTGCTATTGGTGAACCAAAATTAATTCAAATTTTAGAATCGTTTCAAACCAATGCTTGTATTCATTCTTCTCGTTACGGACAAGCGATCGCAGCAAGAGCGATTAATTCGGGTGCTTTAGCGCAAATTTCAACTGAAATTATTCGTCCTCACTATCAAGATAAAATCGAAGTTTTAGAACAAACTTTAGATGAATATATGCCCTCAAATTTGCCTTGGTTTTTACATCGAGGCGAAGGAGCAATTTTTGCTTGGTTATGGTTAAAAGATTTACCAATTAATGATTGGCAATTATATCAAGAATTAAAAGCAGTAGGAGTAATAGTTGTTCCTGGTAGTACCTTTTTCCCTGGATTACGAGGTAATTGGCAACATAAACATGAATGCGTCAGAATTAGTTTAACTGCAACTGAACCCGAAATTACCAAAGCAATGAAACGTTTAGCTCAAGTAGTTGAAAAAGTTTATGTAGCGGTTAATAATTCTCAATTACCTGTTAATAGTTATTAGTAATTAGCGACCAATGAACAATCAAGAATTAAACAATGATTGGTTAGAAATCGGTACAATTGTTGCGCCTCAAGGTTTAAAAGGAGAACTAAGAGTTTATCCTAGTTCGGATTTTCCTGAGCGATTTTTAGAACCAGGAATACGTTGGTTACAAGATCCAAAAACAGAAGAAATTGAAGAGATAGATTTACTTCATGGACGTTATCTGGCTGGAAAAAATTTATATATTATTACTATTGATGGTGTAGAAGATCGAGAAACTGCCGAATCCTTAAAAGGGTATAAAATCTTAGTCGAACAAGGTGATTTACCTGAATTAGCAGAAGATGAATATCATGTTTCTGAATTAATTGGTCTGGAAGTATATCATCAAGAGACTGGGGAAAAAATTGGAGTAGTAACCGATCTTTTTACAGCAGGAAATGATTTATTAGAAGTTCGACTAGAGCAACAACCAATCCAAACAGAAAAACCTATTCGTGATCTTTCTGAAATTAGTAGAAGAACTAAACGTAAACAATTCAGACCAAAACCTGTTAAACCTGTAACAATTCTAATTCCTTTTGTGAAAGAAATTGTGACAATTGTAGACTTAGAAAAGGGCAGACTAGAACTTAATCCTCCTGCGGGCTTGTTAGAAATTTATTAAAAACAACAAGATAATTCCTTGATCCAAAGGTTAGATTTATAAGTTTTCTAACTCTAAGGTGGTGTAAGAAAAGATTTTGAGTTTTGAGCAAGTTTAATTTGTTTTGCTTTAGTTTGAAGGCATTGGTTTTTCTGGGGTAGATTCAGACTGCTGTTGTTGTAGCAATCTTTCTTGTTGTAAGCGTTTAAACTCTGAGGCAGAATTTTTGATATTATTTTCTGAATCTTGATTAAATTCATTTAAACTACGACCATTACTCAGGTTAGCTCGATGAATTAACTCCAAAGGATTAAAACCACCGTTGCCACTGCCTAAGAAAGGACTTTCTTCATTGGATTGATAACCTTCATTGGCGGGATTGTTAGATTGGGCTAAACTCGACTGTGCGATCGCAGTAACTAAGGTTAAACTAATTCCTAAACCAAGAATAGTAGTTAATTGAGTCAATTTATTTGGGATTAACATAACATACCAGTGAATAAAGAATAAAAGAAGCAGGATGGAGGAGTAAGGAAGTAATAAGGGCTTAAATCTTTGAGTGATTAAGCAAAACGACGGCGTAATAAAGGTTGAATCATTAACAAAATCAAAGCATCAAAAGCTAGTAAAACTAAAATTACACTGCTAAAACTTAAATCCAACCAAGGGGTATTCATGACGATACTATTAATGCCCCAATCACCATTAAGATAAACATAACGAATTGGTTCGATCGCATAAGTTAATGGATTGAGACTAGCAATTACTTGTAACCAATCTGCCATAAAAGTCAAGGGTGCAAGAGCAGTACTAGCGAATAGTAAAGGTAGATTCGTCACAAAGATCACGGCAATCAGTTCAATATGACCGGGCAAGGCAAAAGCTAAACCTAGACTTAAAGCAGTAACACCCAAAACAATCAAAAAGACAATTAAAGCGATCGCACTTAGTCCAGCAATGCCTGGTAAACCCGCACCCAAGAAGGCACTTGCTCCAACAATTACCGCCGTTTGAATAAATGCCAGGGTAATAATATAAATTGTCGAAGCTGCCACAATCGAGTAACGAGAAGCCAAGGGTGCAACTAATAAGCGATTGAGAAAGCCAAATTCACGGTCAAACATCACGGGTAAACCTGCATTTAATGCCCCAGAAAAGGCAGTAAAAACGATTACTCCAGGTGCGAGGAATTTAGCGTAACTGAGGTCGTTACCAAACAATCCTTGAGGGGCTTTGGCAAATAGTGCGCCAAATAATACCAACCACATAAACGGTTGAATTACACCAGCCATCAAAGTTGAAGGACGACGTTGCAGTTGAATAAATAGACGTTTGGTTAAAGCTAAAGTTTCTTGAAGAAAATCTCCCCAAGCATTATTTTGCGCTTCAGATTCCTGAGTGATAGTAGAGATAGGAGCTAGAATTGTCTCAATTTTTCCTGTAACCATATTATTTAAATTTGTTTGAATTCCAACACAAATAACCAAATTATTTCATTTGTTGTTTCTTTTCTTTCTTTTCATCTCTTGTTCCTGCTGCTGCTAACTCTGCATCCATCAAAGTTTGTCCTGTCGCAGCTAAATAAACATCATCTAAACTTGGACGAGATTGCGCCAAACTAAAAGCAGGTAAGTTAACTTGGGCTAAAGATTGTTCAATTTTACTTAGATAATTGTCACCAGACTGCACTACAAGATTGAGGGAGTTTCCTTGAGAAGTATTAATAATCACTTCTTCTACAAACGGTAAAGACTCTAAAATATGTTTAGCTTTGACTGCCTCTTCATCAGGAGTAAATTCCCGAATTCGGAGAGTAACGCGATCGCCACCAATTTTATCTTTCAATTCTGAAGGTGTACCCTCATCAATTACGACTCCTTTATCTATGATAGCCAAGCGATCGGCTAAAGCATCAATTTCTTCTAAGTAGTGGCTGGTAATTAAAACTGTTGTTCCAGCTTCTTTTAATTTACGTAAAAAGTTCCACACTACCATTCGACTTTCGATATCTAAACCAACGGTTGGTTCGTCTAAAACTAAAACTTCTGGTTGATGCAATAATCCTGCTGCTAAGTCAATGCGTTTACGGATACCACCTGAATATGTCCCAGTTTTTTGCTCGGCGTAGTTCCTTAAACCCAGTATTTCGATCAACTGATTGATTCTTTGTTTGATAACCTTTTTGGGAAGATGATAAAGTGCAGCTTGCAATTCTAATAATTCTCTGCCTGTTAATACCTTATCAATGGCAACTTCCTGGGCAACATAACCTAATCTCCTTCTAGCAGCTTTGGGTTTTTCTATGACAGGAATTCCACTTACCTCAATTCTGCCCCCGTCTGGTTTGGCTAGAGTACACAAACAGCGAATAGTGGTGGTTTTTCCTGCTCCATTTGGTCCGAGTAAACCAAAAATTTCTCCTGCTTTAACAGTGAAAGAGATATCTTTTACGGCTAAGACATCCCCGTAGCTTTTTTGTAAATGTTCAATAATAACGGCAGCAGCCATAGATGTTTTTATACCTAAGATCAGATCTCTTTGTTAATTATTGTAATAGGTTAGTTATCTAGGGTTGAAACCGAATTC
Organism: Stanieria cyanosphaera PCC 7437; assembly: GCF_000317575.1. Lineage (NCBI taxonomy): Bacteria > Bacillati > Cyanobacteriota > Cyanophyceae > Pleurocapsales > Dermocarpellaceae > Stanieria > Stanieria cyanosphaera. The sequence continues at coordinate 2,068,517 of NC_019748.1, forward strand.
ATCCGTTGGAGTGTCAAAGCTTATACCTAACATTGCTAATTACAAAGCCACTTTTTGGGATAGTTGGCATTTTTGACAAACTAATTGCTAAATTTTGTTCTGGGAGATTATATTCCAAAGCTTGAGTAAGAAAATTCAGCGTGACTTTCATTACTTTGATCGTAATCCATTCTCCCGCACAGCGATGATTGGTGTAATAATCTCCTCCTCCTTGGGGAATAAAATTAAACTGACTTCCATTCCAATGACGAAATCGTTCTGGCTCAAAAGCTTCTGGATTTTCCCATATTTGAGGATCGTGATTAGTGCCGTATAAATCTAGTAACACCTTTCTTCCTTGAGAAAAATGATATCCTTGCCAATCAAAATCTTGACGAACTATAGCTGCTGTAAAAGGAAAAAACGGATAAAATCGGCGCACTTCTTGAACAAACCACTCATAATATTCGTTTTCTTCGCTATTTGGTAGTTTTTGTTGACATTCAGGATGTTCGTATAGAGCCAAGGCAGCAAAGGTTATGTATCTAGCGATCGCAACAATCGGTCGTATAATATTGATCAATTCAACAGCAGCAGTATGTTTATTGAGTAATTGCCCATCTAAATCTCGATGCCAAGCAATCACGTATGCTGCGCTATCTTCAGGTATTTTTAACTGATTATTACGCACCTGTTCAATAATATCTTCAATCCACTTTTCCGATTTTTGTCTGCTTAGTCTTCCTTGCCAATGCTTTAAACCCACCGCTCCCGAAGCATCAATCATTGCCTCTAATTCCTTAGTTCTTTGTTCTACCTGCGATTCTTATTAAGATACAACTAAGATACAAACGCGATCGCTCTGGTTGCTGGCAGGGAAAGACAAAGTTATATTTTTACTAATTTGAGTTGAGCTAAATAGAAGCAAAATTGAGCAAAGATATATGCTGTTAGTAGCTTGAGATTTAATTAATAGGTTAATAGTTTTTCAGTTTCATCTTACTGGGTTTAAAGATAGTACTCTTCTATCGAAAGTGAGATCAGGGAGTTTAGATTTCGATCAAACTTAATTATCCTTTTATTTGGCTGGAAAAAATGAGATAAAAATGCGTTTTAAAATGATGTTTAACTATTAAAAAAATTAACGTTAATTTATATTTGTGAGCTTTCACTTTCCTCTGCAAATAAATATTTGATGTCATAAATGGGCTTAAAGCTTTAACTTTAGTCAAAAGCGATCGCGCTCCATATTAAATAATCATTTGAATCTTTGCTCCTGATTAATTATTTATTTTTTGGCTATTCAAGCTCAGTTTTTTTCACACAGTTATTAAAAATATTACATAAACCATTAATATAAGGAGAATGCCAGGCTAAAATAACACTAATAATAGAAAAAACTAAACAAATTAAGACAATTATTTGCGTTTTTTTTGTTTTATTTTTAACTGGTTCAACCGTATTTTCTAATGAATAATTATCAGAAAAAGGCTCTAAAAATGTTGTTGGAGTTAAAGAAGCGTAAGCAAAATTATCGGTTGAAATTGTTGACAAAGCCATTAAAACTTCTTGAGCAGATTGATAGCGTTCTTGAGGAACTCTTGCTAGCATTTTATCAATAATATTACCAAAATCTTCTCTTATAGTCACAAAATCTTGCCAGTACCATTTCAGCTTAAAATTATCAAAAAAAGTTTGAGGATGTTTACCAATTAATAATACTAAAGCAGTGACTGCTAAAGCATAAAGATCGCTATTAAAATAGTATTTGCCTTCATTAATTTGTTCGCTTGGAGAATAACCAATCTTACCTACTGCCGTTGGTATTTGTAGTGAATTATGGGAAGCAGTCAGTTGAGTAATAGCTTGTTTATTAACTAAACCAAAATCAATCAGCATTGGCTTATCTGAGCCAATCGGAAGCATAATGTTATCTGGACTAATATCGCGATGAATAATATTATGAGCGTGAATATAACTTAATACTGGTAATAAATCTTTAAGCCATTGAATTACTTCCGTTTCAGAGAAAGTTTTTCCTTCTTGTTGGCGTTGTTGCAGCAGTTCGGCATAAGTATAACCATCAATATACTCTTGTACCAGCAATAATCGTCCTAATTCAGTAAACCAGCCTAAAAATTTAGGAATTTGGGGATGATCAATTTTATTTAAGACTCTTGCTTCTCTTTCAAATAATTCTCGCGATTTATTGACAAAACTTGCTTCTAAATCTCGCGGTGCAAACTCTTTAAGCACACAAAGTTTATTAAAACGTTGTTCGTCTGCTACCAAATAGGTACGACCCATACCACCTTGTCCTATGGTTCTTTTAACTCGGTAGCGTCGTTCAATTAAAGTTCCTGGTAATATCTCTGATAGATAGTCCACAGTAGCTACATTAGTCGTATCCTAGCTTACTTATACCAAGTTGTATTGCACAATAGCACGAAACATCCAAAAAATTTAATAACTTACTTTCCTTTAATACCAGAAACTTTAAGAATGTCTGTAATTGTTGAACAGTAATTTTTTAAACCAAAGGTAGCAGGATTGACAGGATTTTGATAGATAAAATGGCGATATTCTAAAGAAAACCTACTCCAAGAATCCATCTGAATTTTAAATACTTTGATTAAAAAATTAGCCAATTCAATCGAAAGAGGAATACGTCCATAAATTCTTTTATTTAAATAATGACATATTTCTGCGATCGCTTGATTAATTGTGGTGGGGTTATTACCTAAAACTAGTTTTTTGACTCCTATTTCTTGTTGCCATTGACTTAAGTTAATTTGCGGGTTAGCTACTAAATAATTAACAATAGTTGCAATGTCTTGAGCATGGATAAAATGAAAACTGCCATCGGCTTTTAACCAACGAATTAAATCAATCCAACGTAATACTTCTGGTAAACCCGAGGAAAGATGAGATATAGGTTTGTTCTCACTGCCTCCCACTACTAAAGTTGGAAAGACAGCAATAATTTTTTCTGCAATTTCTAACTCGGATAATTTAGTAAAACATTGATATTTAGTCCGAATATAATCTGTTCCGTACTGCTCCGCTTCGGGTAAAAGTTGTTGATTGCGGTCTAAAATACTAGCTGTAGAAAAATAAATTACTTCCTCACAAATTTCGGGATTAAGCATCTTTAATAAAGCAAAAGTTTTCCTGACATTAATGTCATACGCTTCTGTCGTCCCACCCCAAGCAGTAGCAATTAAAATAGCAATATTAATTTGATTAGATAATAAATCTCGATACTTTTCAATCTCTTGCAAATCGCCTTGAAGAAGATGAATTCCCGAACGAGCTTGATAGTCAAATTTCAATTTATCAGGATTTCTAACTAGTAAAAATAATTCGTGGTCTGTTTCTTTAATTAAACTTTCGGTAATATAATGTCCGATGCACCCACTCGCACCTGTAATAAAAATTCCCTTCATGGCAAATACAATTTTTACTTTTATTCAGTTACTATTTCCTGTCAATGAAGCCCAAGGTTTGATTTTTTTCAGTTGTTGAGCTTCAGCACATTGAGTGTGATAGAGTTACTAATCTCGATTAAATTAAACTCAATTGAAGTTGAGTGAGGCTGCGATCGTTTTACAGTGTCCAATCTTTCAATTCTAATTTCTCAATCTTACCCAAATGAAACATTTTGGTTTATGCTGCTTGTGTTATCGAAGTATACTGGCAAAACTGGCATTTTAGGTACGGAGATCAGGCACAACGTTAAATACATTGGTATCGTTCCAGCGATAAATGAAAAAATCTTTGTCCAGCGTGAAAATGGTTGAGATGCCCCGTGTTTCTGCCAGAGCAACCAGAGAGGCATCTGCTAAGTCCATTGGTACATTTTGATATTTCTTCATTAGCGATCGCATTCGGGCTTGTTCGTTAGGAGTTGGGGAATGAACGTCAAGCGCGTTCGTTTCCGCTAATCGCCAAAGGTATTCTTGTGCCAACCAACCGCCGAGCCGTCCGGCAAAGTACATGGCTTCGGTATAACAGCACCAGGTAGTCAGCATCCGTTGACGTAAAGAACGCCAGGTAGACAAAACAAACAACATTCGTGTACTTCCCCTTGTCCTTTATCCACTAGGGCAATTAACGGCGAAGCATCTACCAGAATCATGGCAGACGCAGCCCCTGTTCGGTCATTTTTTCAATAATCGCCTCTTCAAAAACAGTTGGTGGAGAAACAGGACGGAGGTGTTTCCTGCTGTCGAACCCGCCGAGCAGGTGTTCGACCGTGGCAGGGTCAAATTCTTCCGCAACTTCTACCGTTTGTGGCAAGTGATTGGCGATCCAGTCCGCAGGTGTCACCCCACTGGCGTGAGCAGCAGCCAGCAAGCGTTGATACACTCTATCGGGTAAAGCAATTTGATGCTCGAACATCTCACACCTCTTCGATCATGCCATCATTATCAAACATCTTTCAATTTTAAAGTTTATTTTGGTTATCTGGGGCTAATTAAGCAATTACTAATTACTACTGAAAGATTCAAATGCTTATTTAATTATTTCCCCTCCAGTATCGGGAGGGAAAAAAATATTAGAAAAATAACCGCTTTGATATCTTTTTAGGCATGAACAGCCATTAGTTGATCTGCTTGTTTCGCAGTTTCAAAAAAGAAACGGACATTATCTTCAGGAGTACCAACTAAAACTCCATGTCCCAAATTGAGAATATGTCCCCGATTTCCTGCTTTACGAATGGTATCTAAAATACGTTGACGAATAACATCGTGCGAACCAAATAAGACACCAGGATCGATATTACCCTGAACATTCATGTCTTTGCCTAATCTTTGTCTAGCTTCTGCCATGTCGACTGTCCAGTCAACACTAACAAGATCTACTCCAGACTTACCCATTCTTTCTAAGACACCAGCACTACCACTGATATAAAGAATTAAAGGTGTGTCGGGATGAGTTTCTTTAACTTGACGAACTACTTGCTGTTGATAGGGTAAAGCAAAAACTTCGTAATCTTGAGGACTTAATTCTCCAGCCCAAGAATCGAACATTTGAACTACCTGCGCGCCACAATCGATTTGATAACGCACATAAGTTGCGATCGCATCTGCTAATTTACTGAGAAACTGATGTAACATAGCAGGTTCAGAAAATGCCATGCCTTTAATCACAGAATAATTTTTGGAACTTTTACCTTCAATGGCATAAGCAGCTAAAGTCCACGGCGCACCGACAAAACCTAACACAGTCGATTGATTACCAACTTCAGCACGTAAACTTTGCAAAATAGTTTTGATAAAAGGTAAAGATTCTTCTGGATGGAGAGGATGTAATTGATCTACTTGTGCTTGAGTACGAATAGGAGTTTCAAATAAAGGACCTTTACTTTCAACAATATCAAAATCAATACCGATGCCTGGTAAGGGAGTTAAAATATCAGAAAACATAATCACCCCATCGGGTTGAAATGCTCGCCAGGGTTGCAAAGAAATTTCAATCGCAATCTCAGGATTTTCCGATCTTTCCCGAAATCCTGGATATTTATCCCGCAAATCTCTATATACTTTCATATATCTACCCGCTTGACGCATCATCCAAACAGGAGGACGATCTAATACTTCACCACGAGCAGCACGTAATAATAAAGGAATTTCTGGTGAACTTGTCATACTAGTTTGACCTTCTTATAAGCATTTTTTAGCGCAATTGCTAGCTTACCATCACGTGAGTTATCAATTGTGGTCAGGATTGTGTAGTTATGTGTACTTAACTTAGTTACACCACTAAAATAATTTTGTTAGGTATGATGATTCAAAATACAATTCAAGAAAAAAATGCCTGTTCGGGTAGTTGAAATTCTCTCTGCTGAAGAAATTCGTCGTACTTTGACTCGTCTAGCTTCTGAGATCATCGAAAAATCTGGGAATTTGAACGAGATAGTTTTGCTTGGTATTTATACTAGAGGAGCTTCTCTTGCTAATCTGTTGGCACAGCAAATCGAGATGTTAGAAAACATCAAAGTGCCAATGGGAGCGATCGATATTACTTTTTATCGAGACGATTTAGATAAAATCAGTGTTCGTACTCCTGAAAAAACTAAAATTCCTGTAGATTTAACTGGCAAAACCGTAGTATTAGTAGATGATGTAATCTATAAAGGTCGTACTATTCGCGCTGCCCTTAATGCAGTTACCGAATATGGTCGACCAGAATCGATCAGGTTAGTGGTATTAGTAGATCGAGGACATCGAGAATTACCTATTCATCCTGATTTTACTGGTAAAAAATTACCAACTGCCAAAGAAGAACAAGTCAAAGTCTATCTGCAAAGTGTAGATGGTAAAGATGGAGTGGAATTGATTAGAGGTGACGACAACAACTAATACCCAGACACGTAAAGCAGATCATTTGCGAATTTGTTTGGAAGAAGATGTACAGTTTCATCGTTTGACGAACGGTTTTGATCAGTACCGTTTTACTCACTGTTGTTTGCCAGAATTAGATTTTACAGAGATTGAGACCGAAACTACTTTTTTGGGTAAGCAATTGGGTGCGCCTCTGTTGATTTCTTCGATGACTGGCGGTACGGAAGAAGCTAAAATGATTAACTATCGTTTGGCAGAAGTAGCTCAAACCTACCGTTTGGCGATGGGAGTAGGTTCGCAACGAGTAGCGGTGGAAAACCCCGACGTGGCAGATACCTTTGCCGTGCGATCGCTTGCCCCTGATGCTTTATTATTTGCTAATCTTGGTGCGGTACAGCTTAATTACACTTATGGTTTAGAGCAGTGTTTACGGGTGGTAGAGATTCTTGAAGCTGATGCTTTAATTCTTCATCTTAATCCTCTACAAGAGTGTATCCAACCCAAAGGAGATACTAATTTTAAAGGTTTACTCGATAAAATCCATCAGCTATGCGAGCAAATTTCTGTTCCTGTCATTGCGAAGGAAGTAGGTAACGGCATTTCTGCATCGATGGCAGGAAAATTGCTTGAAGCAGGAGTAGTTGCGATCGATGTTGCTGGTGCAGGAGGTACTTCCTGGGCAAAAGTAGAAAGTGAGAGGGCAGAAAATAATTTACAAAGAAGATTGGGAAAAACCTTTGCTGATTGGGGTTTACCTACCGCAGATTGTTTAGTTGAGATCCGCCACAACTATCCTGATATTCCTTTGATTGCTTCTGGTGGTTTACGAGATGGAATGGAAGTAGCTAAAGCGATCGCACTTGGGGCAGATTTGGCAGGTTTAGCTTTTCCTTTTTTACAAGCAGCTTCTGAGTCTCCTACTGCTTTGGATGAATTGGTACAGTTGTTGATTGCTGAAATTAAAACGGTTTTATTTTGTACAGGCAATCAAAATCTTACTGAGTTAAAGCGATCGCATTCTTTGCACAAGATTAGTTAAATCCCATCATAAAATTAGTAGGGGTGATTCATGAATCTTCCCTACAGAATGTGTCTAAGTTTTTCTTTGGTAAAACAATTCAAAATCTTGGCAAAAACAAGCTAAAAATTCTCCTCGAACTAAATCTTGAAGTCTAATCCAACCACAATTAGGTAATAATTGTTCCATTTGAGATTTATGTTGTGCTAAAGCTTTCTTTTTCTGTGACAAAACGTCTTGAATATCAACTCGACAATGAAATGTTTGCACAAATTCAACTCCAAAACGAGCGTAAACAGTGCTTTTTAAAACTGATAAAGCTTCTTTGAGATTAGCACCAAAACTCGTCCAAGGAAAATGTCGCCAAAACCAGATAGGATATTCATACACTGTAGCTGGAAGTCTCAATTGCTCTAAAGCAGCAATCACAATTTGATTAGTAGCAATATGATCGGAAATTACATCTCGATGATAGGGAATAAAAATTTCTTTCGGTTGATAAGTTTGCAGAATTTCTACGACTTTTTCAATTCCTTGCTCTTGAAATCTTTGTAAATTGCCGTCTTTATACTCTAAAAACAGCACATCTTCTGATGATACACCTAAAACTTCAGCAGCAGCGATCGCTTCTTGCGTTCTGATTTGTTTTAACTTTGCTGCGGGTATCAAATGAGCATGAGAACCACTACCATCGGTCATAAAAACAATTTTAACGGTTGCTCCTGCTTGTTTTTTACGAATAATTGTACCGCCACAACCCAACGTTTCATCGTCTTGATGAGGAGCAAACACAATCGTTGATTTTTGCCAATTTTCTGGGTTGTATTGCTTTAGTTTGGAATTAAGAATCGATTGATAGATTTTTCTGATTAATTTAACCATGTTGAAGCAGATTCTGATAAATATCCAGCAGATTTTCAGTGACTCTATCCCAACAAAATAACTTTAATACTCTCTGACGACCAGCTTTACCCATTGCTTTACAAGTATCTTCATTCTGAAGTAACTGTAAAATAGCTTGAACTAAAGACTCAGTATCTGCTGATTCAGCTAATAATCCTACTTTGCCTTCCTCAATCACATTAGGCATTCCCCCCGCTTTAGCACCAATCACAGCAATTTCCATTGCCATTGCCTCTACTAAACTCATACCAAACGCTTCACTAAGAGAAGGATTGATCACCAGATCTGCTTGACGATAATAATCAACTAATTCAAGCTGATTTAAAGGACCTGTAAATTGATTTTTATCTGCAATTTCTGGTTCAATTTGCGATTGAATATACTCAAAATAATCTTGAGATTTCTGATAAAAGCGGATTAAGTTTTGAACTTTTGGGTTATCATCTAAACGAACTAAAAACTCAGGACAAACAATTGCTTTTGGTCCTGCAATAGTTAAAGTAGTATTTGGATGTTGTTTAACTACTTGTTTGAAAGCATCTACTAAAATATGTATGCCTTTTTCTGGTGAAATTCTTCCTACAAATAAGATATTTTTATTTTTTTTTGAAGAGTAATCTTGAGTTTGATTCTGAGAATAATTATTCGTAAAAAGTGTAGTATCTACTCCATTGTAGACAGTTTGAAATCGATTGTCTAAATGAGAAAAACGCTTACTTGATTTTTCAGTAAGATAATCACTACAACTAATTACTAAATCAATATATTGTAGTCGTCGATTGATCATTTCCCAATTCAGTTGATTTAACCACTCACAATGCATATGTAAAACAATTTTACTGTGAGGATTAAAAGCTTTAATAATGGGTGCAAATTGAGAAAAATTATGAATATGGATCAGATCGCATTGCTCTTTTTGTAGGCTCTTGGCTACCTGATAAATATAGCCTAAACCATAAAGACGTGAAGCAAAAAAAGGTCGTTGAGGAGAAGTTATTTGCCATCGGTCTAAGATTCTAAATATTTTCAAATATTTGTCAAAATTTGATGAGATCCCGTGATACTCTATTCCCGATTCTTGATAAACCGACGGATAATTATTATCTTTTAAACCATAATAAAGAACTTGTGTAGAGTTATTTAAACGGCGAGCAACTTGATAAGTCCAGATACCAAGAGAATCACAACCTATAATTGGACGAGCAAACGACCAAGGTTGAGCAACAAAAGCTATTTTCATAAATTAGTAGATAAAGAGTTTAGCCCGTTTGATCAATCATATTCAAGAGAAGTTCGCAGCGAATGTCCTCAATCAAGATTTAGATAATAATATCAGAATTGATAAATTAAAGATATACAGTTTTGATAGATCTTAAGTAATAATAATCATATTTTTGAGCTATAAATATAGTTTTTAATCGATGTTAATTATAGCTAAAGTCAGATTTAAACTTGGGTACTTTTTTTTGAGAATCTTTTCTATTTAAAGAAAGACTAACTACCATATATACAGTCCAAATAATAGAATTGTGTTTCATTACAGAACTTTCAGTCAAATTATAAAGAAAAAAGCAGGATAAATAAGTTAAATGCCAAAGAGCTTCGGGAGCAAAATTTAGACGTGCATAAACAAAAGCTCTTTGAAAAGCAAAAATAAAACTACATAAAAATAAAATTAAACCAACAATTCCCAAATCAGCAGTTAAGTCCAAAAAGCCGTTATGGGCATCAGGAACTAGAAAATTGATAGCAACATAAGAACCAACAATTTCTGACATATTGCTCTCGGAATTCCAAAAACCACCTCTTCCGTAACCAAGCCAAGGTTTTTGTCGAATTTGATCAATTACACCGTTCCACAATTCTGTACGACCACTTAATGTTATGTCTTTACCTAAGCTAGTAACAATTAGTTCTGCATTTCCTATTAAAAGAACCACTACAGAAGCAATAAATAAACCAATGAGAGTCAAAATCAAAATAGATCTTGGGTTACGCCAGCGTAAAGTTCGATAAAATTGCAAAAGACCAACTATAGACAGAAATACAACCAGTCCAGTTTTAGAAGTAGATAACAACAACATCACAAATGATAAAAATAATCCTGTCCAAGTCAAATAACGGTATTTACGAAAAATAATACATAGAAATAAAAATACTAAAGAACTGAGAACAGCAATTTGCGCTAAAAAGTTTTTTTGGTCAAAAGCTCCTTGCCAAGCTCCAATATGTACTTCTGAATCTATTCCTAATCCAGGAAATAATAAGGTGTAGATAAAATTGAAAATTATAACAATAATTAATGCTATACCTAGTAACTTGAGTTGTTGTTTGGTGGTATAGCAAGAAGCCAGATAAACTCCTACTAAAGCTGTTTGCCAAGCAACAATACTATTACTAAAAGTATCGCCAGGTACATTAGACCAAAGAGAAGACAAAACTGCTAAGGTTAATAACAGCCAAATAAAAGGGTCATTGATTGCTGTATTAATCGTTCTTTGCCAACGAGCTAAAACTAGTAAAAAAACTAATCCGTAAAGTAAATATTGAATTCCTGAGATGACGGGTAATGGAAACAAGTTATAACAAGTTCCTGTTAGATAGATTAAACAACTAACAATTAAAACCCTTTCTCCTAATCTGACTAATTCAGGCATATTATTAAATGTAATCAACTAGCTTGGATAAATTAGATTTAATTCAAGTCTTAATTGCTTTAATTCTGTTTAAATCAATTAAAACCAAAAATTACATAATTAATTTACTTGTAAAATTTGAGTGTATTTTTCTATCGATTTTTCTAAAGAAAATTCAAAAGCTCTTTGTTTGAGAAGCTCTGAATCTAGCGGTTGTTGAAGAGTGGCAATAATTGCTTGAGCAATTCCTTGAATATCTCCAATTTCCACTAACTTGCCATATTTACCACCAGCTAAAATTTCCCAGGGACCACTAGGACAATTGGTAGCAACCACAGGAGTACCACCAGCCATGGCTTCAATTAAGACAGTTGGTAAACCTTCATAAAGAGAAGAAAGAACAAATACGCTTGCTTTTGCCATGTAAGCATAAGGATTATTAACAAATCCTGGTAAAGCTACTGCTTCGGTTAAATCTAATTGTTTTACTAAAGCTTCTAAACTAGAGCGATCGCTTCCTTCGCCTAGAATCATTAATCGTGCAGGAATTTGTTGACGAACCTTCGCCAAAGCTCGAATTAAAGTGGGAAAATCTTTTTGTTTATCCAATCTTCCTACACCTACTATGACAGGAGGTTGATTCGGTGCAAACCAAGGATGAGTGACTGGTTCGTTAACTTTTTGCGCTATTTCTGGTGTAACGACAGGATTATGAATTACTTGAATTAACTGAGGAGATAAACCTAATTTAATTAAATCATCCGCTACACCCTGAGAAACAGGAACGATTGCGTTTGACCAAGGATAAAATAAACGAACCATTATGGGAGCTAAGCGTTTTTTTAAACTAGTTCCATGTTTAAATTCTTGAGAAACGGTATTTTGAACGTTAACTACTACTTTAGTTGCCACACGAGCTAAATGCTTTGCTGCGATCGCAACAACATTAGTATCTTCCAGACTAGAAAGTAACGCCTGTGGTTGTTCTCGTTTTAAGTAATTAACTAAGTCACCGATACTAGCGATGAGACGTTTGCCACCAAAATCAATCATGTTGACTTGAGGATCGACTAGCGGTACAAAAGGACCTTCGCGTTTAACTAAAATTAGGTCTACTGTAATTCCTTGTTGAACTAGACCATTGATTAAATTGACCATTGATCTTTCTGCACCACCACCATCCAAGGAGGTTAAGAAAACTGTCAGTTTTGCCATCTTTCACTTAGATTCTTTTTAATAATTGAATTCAAAGAAAACTCATTAAATATTTTTCTTAAAATATAATAAATTGCTCGCAATCTAATTAAATTTTTTTCTTTGATAGTTAAAGACTTAAAATAATCTTGAAATAATTTTTGATTAAAATCCGAAATTTGGTAATACCAGATCAAAGATAAACTTAAGGCAATATATTTATCTGTAAGTTTTTTTAAAGCAGGAAAATTGTGTTTAAGCCAATAACTTAAAAGTATATAAATTTTCGCCTGAGTTTGTTGATGATTTTTAGTTAAAGTAAAGCGGTTATTATTGTGAATTCTTTGTAAAACTAGAGGTTTGCCTAACACAAAACCTGGACTTAAGTATAAGGCAGCGTGTTGTAAATAAGAGTCGCCAATACTAATTCCTTTTCCTTCAGGCATTGGTAAAATTTGCTCAAGCAAACCGCGATTAAAACATAGTCCTGAAGTAGGTGGAATTTCAAAATAATGAGCAGTGCCTGTAATTTTACCTTGTTGAATACTGGCTCTGAGGTCACATTTGAAAGAAGGATTTTTGGGACTATTATTTAATGTTTGCTTGCCATTTTGATCTACTAATTGAACATCATGAAAACACCAGTTTAGTTCTGGGTTGTTTTGCAATGTAGTTACTACTTCTGCTACTTTTTTAGGTACAAAGATATCATCAGCATCAAGAAAACAAATTATGTCTCCTGAACTTGCAGCAAACCCTGCATTAAAAGCAGAAGCTTGACCGCCATTTTCTTTAAAAATTGGTATGATTGCTGCTTGAAAATGATTGATGATTGTTCGAGAATTATCCGTAGAACCATCATCAACCACAATAATTTCTATGGGTTGATAAGTTTGTCGTAAAGCACTGTTAATCGCTTCAGCAATAAAATTTGCATAATTATAATTATTAATTATGATGCTAACCAAAGGTTTTTTTTTCATATTTAATTATGAGATTAATAACTTTAGCGATTTTTGAATAAACCATTTAAAGTCATTGCTTTAGTCATGACCCGACCCATTGGACGAGCAGGAGGATACAGAAAACACATAATATAATCGGCAAAGCCATAAGAAATGACTGTGGCGATCGCTGCTCCCACTGCGCCATAAATAGGAATTAACCACCAATTTAAAATAATATTTAAAATTGCACCCAAAACACTAGCTGCTAAAGCAAATTTAGTTAATTCTTCGGTAGCAATCCAAACTTCTTTGATATAGCCTAAAAAACCAAAAACTGAAGCCCAAATATGAATTGATAAAACCGTTCCTGCTGCTGCATACTCCGAACCAAACACAAACACTACTAAAAAGTGAGACAAAAAGGTCATGGGTATGGCGATCGCATAAACAATGAGAGTTAATAAATTAGCAAGTTTCTGAATTTTTTGGTAATAAAGCTCTTCACTGACTTGTTTGGCACTAATAATAGCAGGAGAAAAAGACTTAACAATTGCCAAGACCATAAAAGGCCATACCTCTGACAGTTTCACTGCTGCTGAATAAATTCCCACTTCTTGATTGCTAGCTAGTTGACCAAGCATAACTTGATCGATCCGCAGGTAAACTACAATAGCTAAACTGGATAAAATCAGTGGCCAGCTTACTCTCATCATCTGTTTGGCTCTCAGCAGTTTACTCCGCCAATTGATAATTTTGCCTGTAGTTTTTTGATAAGCGATCGCTATAAAAATGTTGGCAATCAAACTTTCGATCAAAAATGTCCACGCAAAGGCAATCAAAGAAGCTTGAGTTTCTAGCAGGATAACTCTGACTACTGAAATAATCAAAAATGACGTATTTCTTGCCCAAACACCATATTTAGCTTGTACCTGAGATTGAAATAGTTGGTCTACAACATCAATCGGTTGAAACACAAGTCGAAGAGCTAGAATTAGAACTAAAATTTGACTCAGTTGGTCTTCAGGACGAAGCACGAAAATTGCGATCAAACTGAGCAAAAAAGTTCCTACTCCAGCAAGCGTTCTTAAAATAAAAGCTGTGCCTAAAATCTCATTTTTTCGCTCTGGTTCACTGACTAAATCCCTAATTATGATTTGATTTAATCCTAAATCAGCTAGATTACCAAACAGATCGACAAAAGCTATTCCATAATTTAATAAACCAAATTGAGCAGTTCCTAAATATCTGGCAATCCAAGCTAGCACGAAAAAACCGACACCCATTCGTAAAATTCTCTCAATTAACAACCAACTGATATTGCTGAGAATTTTTCTGAGGTTTGGGCTACTCAGTTTATTAGAAAAGGCAAAAAGCTTTTTACGCATCAACTCGCTTTAATTTTTAATTGTTTTGATTTTCGTTCGACTGAGTTATAGTCGTTACATATCTGTTACCGTAGTTTTTAGCGTAAGCTTTGGCATGATAGTAGTAACTGTCTGGTTCATATTTAGTAACTACTCCATTAACAACTAAGCCTAAAATCTTTTGTCCTGATTGTTCTAACATTTCTTTACTAGCATTAGCACTACTAGGTTCAATTACACCAGGACGAACTACCATTAAAATTCCATCTGCTAATTTACCGATAGTTAGTGCATCAGCAAACAATAATAATGGTGGTGTATCAAAAATAATTAAGTCATAATCTTGTTGTAATTCCTCAAAGAGCGATCGCATTTGAGGAGAATTTAGTAAAGCCAAAGCATTAGGCAAAGCTTTACCTGCCGTCAACACATCTAAATTAGGAATAACCGATTTAATTGCTTGGTCGAGCAGATTTTGATTTTGAAGTACATCGAGCAAACCAACTGAGTTGTCTAATTCCCAGATCTCTTGTTGCTGAGGATGATGAACATCGGCATCGATCAACAGTACTTTTTTGCCTAATTGAGCAACTGCAGTAGCTAAATTCGACGAAACTGTCGATTTTCCTTCTTGAGGAATTGAACTAGTTATGACAATTGATTTTAAATCTTCCTGATGCTCCAAAAATTGTAAATTCGCTTGTACCATTCGGTAAGCTTCACTCATCAAAGAATGAGGAACTTCTTGAACTAAACGTCCTGGTACAGTAGGTTCTTGCATCTCCACCCCTGGTAAAAATTTCTGGGGTTGAGAATGAGGAATCATTCCTAATAGTCTGTAATTCAACAAACTGCGTACTTCTTTGGTAGTTTTTAAAGAAGGATCTCTCAGTTCAAGAATCAAAGCTGTGACAACATACAACAAACTACCAGCAAATAATCCAGCAGCGAGCATCGCCGACTTACTTAAGGTTACAGGAAACTCTGATGCGATCGCAGGACTAACTATCTGCGCATTATTAACATTCTGATTTTCAGCAATTTGTGCTTGTTGAAGATTTCTCAGTAAAGTTTGATACGCTGTTTGAGCAACTTCCAATTTTCGCTCCAAATCTCTCTGTTGCTCTTGTAGTTGAGGTAGAAGATTAGACCTTTGTCTGTAATTTGCTTTAGCTTCAGTGAGCGATTGTAATTCTTTTGCTAAAGATTTGCGCTCAACTTCATAATTAACCAAATTTTGAGCAAGTCCTTTTTCAATGTCTCCTGTTTGCAGATTACCACCAACAGAACCGATGGAGCGTCCTGTTCTACGAGCTAGTTCTTGTTCTAAATAAGCTTTTTCTTCTTGGAGAGCAATAATACTGGGATTATTGTCCTGAAAACGGCTTCGCTCGCTTGCTAATTGATTTTCAACATCTTTTAGCTTGGTAACCAACTGTTGAACTGCTGGAGAATCATTCAAAGTGTTTAAACTTAAAGCTTCTTGAGAGCTAATACCTAATTTAAGTTCTAATTCTCGAATTCTTTCGTTAACTTTACCTAAATTGGCTTTAACCTGATCGATTCGATTATCTATGTCTCCCAATTGATTAACAGATAATTGACTTTCCACTCCCAGATTAACAACCTGATATTTTTCTTGAAAAGCTCTTAAATTTGCTTCAGCTTGTTTTAATTGTTGTTCAGTTTTGGGTAACTGTTGAGTAATAAACTCTTTGGCTGAAGATGCTGCTGTACGATTGACAGAGACATTTTGATTGACATAGTTATCCATTAAAGTGTCAACAATCAACTGTGCTTGTTGCGGGTCTGGGTCTTGATAGCTGACTTGCAAAATATCTGTATCGGGAATATTGGTAACTTCTAAATTTCTTAAAAAAGTCTCGTAAGTAATTAATTCACCTTTGTCATCCTTTAAATTTAAAGTTTGAATTGTTTTTTGAACAACTGGTGCAGAACGAATCACTTCAGCTTCTGTATCAACAGGAGAACCTTCAAATTTTAAAGCATCTAATCTGCCAATTTTTTCTCCTGCTTCAGTAACTAAAGCAGAAGTAGCATTTTCTTTAATAAATTTAAGCTTACCAGCAGCTTCGTATTTTTTTTCGGAAAATAAAGCTAACAAAGCTGCAATTATAACTGTTATTAAAAAAACTCCAGTCGCTGGAACACTATGACGCTTTAAAATTAGCCAATATTTTTGAAAATCTAAATCTTCTGGTGGTGTTGGCATTTCCATAATAATATCTATAATCCTTTAGTTAAAGTTTAATTTTTGCATATTTTTAGCGCATCTTGGTAAAGTTTCGATAAAGAAATGCTGTATTTTTGAATGCTAAATGCAGCAACTTTATTTCTAGCTGCCTGGCTAATTTTGTCTCTCAAATCTAAATTTTCTAGTAAACATTCAATCGCAGTTTTAAGTTGTTGGCTATTACCTGGTTCAACTAACCAACCTGTTTCGCTGTGAAAAATAACTTCCCCAATGCCACCTACGGGTGTAGTAATTACTGGTATTGCCCAACTCATAGCTTCTAATAACGCCATTGGCAAACCTTCATTGTAAGAAGGTAACAAAAAAAGATCTACTTGAGCTAATAATTGATTTCTTTGTTCACGATTTACCCAACCACAAAAATCAATTTTTTCCTCAATTCCCAACTCTTGAGCCAGGTTCAAAGTTTCATTAATCTCACCACTACCAGCAATAATTAATTTTATTTTATGACTTAATTCTGCTTTAACTAAAGCGATCGCTTTGAGCAAATCATAAATTCCTTTACGTTGATTAATTTTACCGAGAAACAATAATTTAAACTGCTCATCCTGATTTTTAGTTGGTAGTTGTTGTGGAAAATCTACAGGATTATGCAATACAACTACTTTTTGAGCGGGAATATGGCAATGAGAAATATAAAACTTTCTCCAACTTTCAGACAAAACGATTAAATAAGTAGGTTTTTGTAAAATCCAATTCAGAAATTTTCTGAAAATAGGGTTAAGTCGAGCATGAAAAGTATGAAACTCTGCTCCATGAGCATGAAGAATTACTGGTTTATTAAACAATAAAGCAATCAAAATTAATCCAGAATTACGCCAAGCACTTCCTCTTTCTGACAAATGAAGATGTAGTAAATCTACTTTTTGTTGTAGAAGTAGCCCAATTAATTGCCATATTGCCAAACAAAATACTTGCAAAGATTCCAACTTGGTCAGATTAGGCCCATTCCAAGTACTAATATGTTGAAATTGTATTTCTGGAGTAGCTGACTCTATAATTAAATTAGATACCGCGCCCATTCCTCCTTGTTCTTGAAGACTCGGTCCTAACATAATTACTCTAGTAGGTTGTATTTCTGGGTTAGCAGTTATGAAATTTTTGCGTTTGTCTGTTTGTTTATTGTGAAAAGATTTTCCTAGTTTTGCAGATGTAATCATTAGGATAGATATTTAGAGTAATAGTTACATTTACTTAGCAGTGCTTCAACTTTGATTAGTCAGTTTATGTAAAAGTACATAAAGACAATGATATTGTCAAAAATGTTAATTTCAGGTGAAACCACTTAGTTAAAATTTTCTCATAACTAAACCTGATAGGTTTTATTATTAAAGTTTATCAATTATGAGAAGAGAAATATTTAACTCATAATTTTAAAGATCTAAGTTCAGTAATACTTGCTGAAAATTAAGAAAAAAATGTTTGTTCGCTCCTCGTTTAAATTCTTCAGTTTCTGGTTATTAATTCCGCTCGTGGCTGGATGCAGTTCGACCACAGTTAATTCCGAAAAAATCACTATTGGTGTGATTGGTTACGGAGAAGAAGCAGTGTCAGTAGAAAAGTATCAACAGTTACAAGAGTACTTAGCCCAAGAAACTAACTCAATTGTTGAACTAGAACCTGCTTATAATGAATTACAGGCTCTAGAACAAATTAGAAGAAATAATTGGTCAATTGTTTTTGCTCCGCCGGGATTAGCAGCAATAGCAATTGGTCAACAAATGTACTTACCTATTTTTCCCTTAGCCAAGGTAAGTAGCTTAGAACGATCAGTTTTTGTAGTTCGTGAAGACAGTCAAATCAATCAAGTTAGTCAATTAGCGAATCAAATTGTTGCTTTGGGTCAACCCGGATCAGCAGCAGGCTATTATTTGCCTCTATATGACTTATATGGTTTAACTTTGGCAAAAATAATTTTCGCTCCTACCCCCGAACAACTGCTTAACCTATTGGCACAAGGAAAAGCGGTAGCGGGAGCTTTATCAGAAAATGAGTTTGAACGTTATCGAAGTAAATTCGGCGAGACTAAGTTTCGAGTTATTCATACTAGTCGCTGGATTCCCGCCGGGGTAGTTCTAATTGGCCCTACCGTCGAGCGTAATCAGCAAGAGAACATTAAAACGGTAATGAGTCAAGCTCCTTCAGAACTAGTTTCCGATGCAGGTTATGTTCTTGGCTCCAAAATTCCTGATTATCAAGAATTTATCAAATTAGTCAACAAAGTACAACCGATTGAAAGACAAGTAAATAATGAACCTGTGGTTTTGGTAGCTCCTCAAAAAACAAGTGGGAATTAAAAAAAATCTACCTTGCTTAATTTAGTAGGTAAACTTAACTTCTGCCTTTTGCCTCCTGCTTAAAACGATTAACTTTGTACCTCATTGAGCGCGAAAATTGCTATGAGTTACAACATTAAAATTATTTTATACGGCTAAAACTTTTGTTTCATGATGATTTGCTTAAGAAATTGTATCTATTTTGCAAACTAAACTTTGATAAGTGCAATTTACTTAGTAGCTTCGCTTAACTACTTCTTTTACTAGTATTTTAATTTGAATTTGATTTGATAGGATGTCTTTGATTATATAAATTTGACTAGCATTTAAATTAACTATGCAAAGAGCTATTTATCGTATTCTTGATACTAATTTAGATCGTGCTAGAGAAGGATTACGAATAATTGAAGAATGGTGTCGTTTAGGATTAAACAATTCTCAATTAGCCGAAGAATGTAAAAATATGCGACAAGAGCTTGCCGAATGGCACACTGCTCAACTACGCCAAGCTAGGGATACTCCTGGGGATGTGGGAACTGAGTTAACTCATCCTAAAGAAGAAAATCGAGATGATATTGAACATCTGTTAAGAGCCAATCTTTGTAGAACCCAAGAAGCATTAAGAGTAATTGAAGAATATAGTAAGCTCTACAAACCGCAGTTGGGTATAGCTGCCAAACAGATGCGATATCAAATTTATACTTTAGAAAGTAATTTGTTAACTAATCATCGTCTTCAACAACTTCAAAATGCGAGTCTTTATTTGGTAACTTCTCCTTCAGAACAAATTTTGGCAGTAGTCGATGCAGCACTGCAAGCAGGATTGACTTTAGTTCAGTATCGAGAAAAAACGGCTGATGATACTTTGCGATTGACTCAAGCTCAACAATTGTGCCAATTATGTCATCAGTATGGAGCTTTGTTTTTGGTTAATGACCGAGTTGATTTAGCCTTGGCAGTTGATGCTGATGGAGTTCATTTAGGACAACAAGATCTGCCTATTGCCTTAGCTAGAGAAATTTTAGGTCCGCAAAAAATTATTGGTCGCTCGACAACTAATCCTGAAGAGATGGCAAAAGCGATCGCAGAAGGAGCAGATTATCTTGGAGTAGGACCAGTCTATGAAACTCCAACCAAACCGAATAAAACTGCAGCAGGGTTTGATTATCTTCGTTATGCTGCAGCTAATTCGCCGATTCCCTGGTTTGCGATTGGAGGAATTGATTTAAATAATCTCAATGAGGTTTTGCTCAATGGAGCGCAACGAGTGGCAGTAGTTCGCGCTATCATGCAAGCAGAACAACCTGGTATGATTACTCGACAATTTTTGTCTGAGCTAGGTAGGCAGCAAAGGCTTCTAGACCTAGGCACCCACTTAATTTAACTCTATGTTTGATACCAATACCACAATCACTTTACAAATCAACGGCGAACCTCATAGTTGTTCTGCGCTCACTCTATTACCCGAGCTTCTTAACGAATTGGGTTTGAATCCCCGATTACTAGCAGTTGAATATAATGGAGAAATTCTTCATCGTCAATATTGGTCGGCAACTCAATTACAACATGGCGATCGCTTAGAAATCGTAACAATTGTTGGTGGTGGCTAGCAATAAGTGAACAATTATTTAATAGTTAATCTTTTTTCTTTGATATGAATCGCATACGTCCAAAAAACACTAAATTCTGGTTTAAATCTTTACTCGTCTTAGGATTAATTTTCACACTGGTCTTTGGTAGTGCTAACGATGCTTTAGCAGCCCGTACAGGAGGCAGAATTGGGGGAGGTTCTTTCCGTTCTCCCAGCCGTACTTACTCTCCTCCTTCAGGTGGTTATCGCTCTAGTCCTAGTCCTGGTTATGGTTATGGCTATCCAGGTGGAGGAGGCATTGGTTTTCCGTTTTTACTTCCTTTCTTTGGTTTTGGTGGCTTTGGTGGTTTATTTTCGATCCTAATTTTTATTGCGATCGCTAATTTTTTGGTCAGAAGTTTCAGTAATGCTGGAGCAGGTGGTACTGTAGGCTATAGCGATCCTACTCGTGTGTCTGTAGCTCAAGTACAAGTAGGTTTGCTTTCTAGTGCCAGAGAACTTCAGCAGGAATTAAATCAATTAGCTTTGACTGCTGATACTGGTTCGGCTGCGGGTCGTGCTGCTGTACTACAAGAAGCAGCTTTGGCTTTATTACGCCATCCTGAATATTGGGTTTATGGTGCAGCAGAATCTCAACAAACTAGTATAGATGCAGCAGAAGCTAAATTTAACCAGTTAGCTTTAACTGAACGTAGCAAATTTACTGAAGAAACTCTGTCTAATGTAGATAGTTTGATGCGTCAAGGTTATGAATCTCTGCCTGCTGGTGGTGGAGAATTAAGCAATCAACTACAACAAGAATCAGGAGAATATATTATGGCTACTGTGATTGTTGGAGTAGAAGGTCGCTTAGAATTACCAAAAATCAATGACTCTGAAGATTTGCGTCGAGCATTACAGCAGATTGGTAGTATTGGTAGCGATCGCTTGTTAGCAGTTGAAGTGTTGTGGACTCCTCAAGCAGAAGGTGACACTCTTAGCACAAACGATATTTTGGCTCATTATCCTAATGTGAAATTAGTTTAAGCTATTTTGCTCGGCTTTGTTGTCCGCCCTAATCAGGTGGACATTTTTTTCTTTTCTAGAGTTAAAGATACGATTAATGAGTTAATCAAGTCGTCAAATTGATAGCGTTTCTTCTCTAGATAAGGTCAACTATGAACAAAAACCCTTATCTTAGCGGGTATCTCATAAAGCGTCAAAATTGCTATAGCCTTTCTCGCTCTTGGTGAGGTACACCACTATCAGTGACCAGTTATCAGTTATCAGTCACCAGTTTTTTACTTTTTACTTTACTAATAACCATTAACATAAGCGAAGCGCACTACCGTAAGTCTCAACTATCAACTATCAACTATCAACGCTCTACCAGGAAAATGAATTGTATCTCATTCATCTGAGAACCGCTATATATTTATATTTGTATACCAAGAAGATTGGTTGAAGCATTAACGAGACTATTTTGAGATTCGACACAAAAATACTTCAAACTAATAGTCTTATTCTCTACAAAATTTCTTAAATTTAATCAAAACTATCTTAACAGGACACAAATTGAGTTAAAATAACTGAGCTTTTCCTAATGTAGATGGAAGATTAGTTTCTACTAGTTATCTTGCTGCTGATATCCTTTAAGCTTTGGCAGATGCTTTTGAACAATAGTTTCAGTATAAAACGAGCAATGCTGAAATGCTAAGTAGAGGTTGAATAGTAAAATAACTATTCAGGGTTAGCGAGAATTGTCTTAACACTAGAGTGTGTTCAAATTATTCTTAAAATTATCTCTATTTCTTCCCTTTTTCTTTTTAGGGTAATCACAAAGCAAGATTGTTTGCATAAAAAAAATTGTCTTTACCTAATAACTGGAAAGAAAAAACCTGTGGAGGAAATAAAGATGATGGAAACTAACAAACACTTTCTCGCTTCTTTTCCGTATCACCTGGACTGGTACTTTGTGTATTCGATGTTGAACGGTACAGCAAGAATAGTTATTGGTTTAGCAATGGCTTCTATGTTTGGTTGAGTTTAAGTACTCAAAGCAAAAATGAAATTTGGACTGGTTATTATGATGAAAATTATTAAAATTATTGGTATTAATAACTGCACTCTGGTTGTTTATCAAACTTGTGAAGATTACTACTATCAGTTTGCCATTATAGACGAAGAAGGAATTATTCTTGAACCAGGCGATATTTTTGCTACTTCGGAAGATGCTGAAGAGGAAGGAAGGGAAATAATTAATTGTTTCTAATTAAAATATTTTTAAATCTGATTAGGTCAAACTTTGCTTTGTTTTTCGCCCATTGTAGGTAGCTCTACATTTTTCCTAGATTAAAAATTGTAAGTTTAGTAGAGCCGTTTTGAGCATAAAAACTGTTTACAGAAACAATTCTAAAAATTAAAACTTATTTTTGAGGGTGTGCAATCTTTCTTGTAGTTTAGTCAAATGTTGATGATTAACCACTGGCGATCGCGGTTGCGGTAGTTCCGAATTTGGCCAGCTTGGTAGATCTTTACAAGGACAACTATCTGATGTCAGACCTAGATTAACTATAGCAACAGGCATTCCACATCTAGCACAATCAGTGATTTCCCATGTAGAGGAAAATAATTCAGCTATCGTTTGAGATGTACCTTCTAAATACCAATTTTGGCCATCTTCTTGAGTAATTTGGTGCCAAACATTTTCAAACTGTTGCGAATATCGTTCGCCACTAATCACGGGTTGGGGTAATAACTCTTGTTTGATTCCTTTGTTTAAGATTATTTTTTTGCCTAACTGAAACCAGTAAGCAAGATACATTTTCACTTCTTGTTTTGATGCCATTACTTTTAGTTTAGTTGACTAGGAACTAGACAAATTTACTGATGTTTAAATTGCTTGTTTTTTATTGTAATCTTTTGAAGTTTGACTTTTAATCTTACATAAGATTTATTTTTTATCCTTCATATTGTTTTAATGGTTGTCCTAGTTGACTAAGATTTAAAATGTGACCACCTACAACTAAATAAACACAATCAGCAATCCCACCAATTTGTCGTAACAGATCGCTCAAGCGGTCGCGAAATATTCTACCAGATTGATAGGCAGGAACAACACCCCAACCTGTTTCTTCTCCTACCAAAATTATTTCAGCAGCAGTTGTATTCAAACTATTAATTAAATTGTGAGTAATTTCTGACCAAATAGAAGCGTCTAAGTCCAATAAATTGGCAACCCAAGTTCCTAAAGAATCGATTAATAAGCATTCAGAAGCTAAAGCATTATTAATAACTGTTACTAAATCTTTCGTAACTACCAAAGTTTGCCATTGTTGAGGTCTTCTAGATTGATGTTTAATAATTCTAGCTTGCCATTCTGGATCAGTAGAATCTACGATAGCAGTAGCAATATAAACCACGGATTGATTAGTTTTCTGTGCGAGTATTTCTGCCCATTCACTTTTTCCTGAACGAGATGCTCCAGTTACTAAGATAACCTGCTTAGAATCTGCTTGAATCGAATTCATTCGCTAGAGTGAGTGTGATATAAATTTTGTTGTTTTCAATGAGTCAATGTTACCGTTGTTAGATGATACAGTAGTTAATTTTTAAATTTTTCTTTTATTATTGACATCTCAATCAACATGACCTATTTAACGAAAAAAGTTCCTGTTTCAGTTTTAATTCCTGCCAAAAATGAGGAACTCAATTTACCAGCTTGTTTAGAAAGTGTAGCTCAAGCAGATGAAATTTTTATTGTTGATTCTCAGAGCGAAGATAGATCGAGTGAAATTGCTGAAACTTTTGGAGCAAAAGTAGTTCAATTTTATTTTAATGGTCGTTGGCCGAAAAAGAAAAACTGGGCTTTAGAAAACTTGCCTTTTCGCAATGATTGGGTGTTAATTGTCGATTGTGATGAAAGAATTACTTCTGAATTATGGACAGAAATAGCTCAAGTAATTGAAACGGAACAATACGAAGGTTATTATTTAAATCGTAAGGTATTTTTCTTGGGTAAATGGATTAGATATGGTGGTAAATATCCTGACTGGAATTTACGTCTATTCAAACATCAATTAGGTCGCTACGAAAACCTAAGTACCGAAGATATTCCTAATACTGGAGATAATGAAGTTCACGAACACGTAATTTTACAAGGAAAGGTTGGTTATCTCAAAGAAGATATGTTGCACATTGACTTTCGAGATATTTATCAATGGTTAGCAAGACATAATCGTTATTCTAATTGGGAAGCAAGGGTTTATTACAATCTACTGACAGGTAAAGATGAAAGCGGAACAATTGGCGCAAATTTATTTGGAGATGCTGTTCAACGCAAACGTTATTTGAAAAAAATTTGGGTAAAATTACCTTTTAAACCGACTTTAAGATTTATTCTTTTTTATATCATTCGTTTGGGTTTTCTTGACGGATTACCAGGTTATATTTATGCTCGTTTATTGAGTCAATACGAATATCAAATAGGCGTGAAACTATACGAACTACAAAAATTTGGTGGTCAGCTTAATCGTACTTCTAATTCATCAAAATTACAGACTCCAGAATCTGCTTCTGTAGAAAAAAATCCAACTGCAACAATAATAAATTAATCTATTTTCAATGGCAGTAATTCCTGATTATGAAGTTCAACCTTTAGTTGACTTAAGAAAATATGACCAATCTAAGTTTGAACGTGGACGACCAGGATGGTATATTATGTTCTGGTGGTTTGTGCAAGCAGTGGTTTTTCCCTTAAGTCCTCACAATTTTAATGGCTTACGCTGCTGGTTATTGCGTTTATTTGGTGCAAAAATTGGACAAGGAGTATTAATTCGTCCTACTGCTCGTTTTACTTATCCTTGGAAAGTTGCGATCGCAGATAACTCTTGGATTGGAGATGATGTAGTTTTTTATAGCATTGATCAAATTCAAATTGGTTCTCATTGTGTGATTTCCCAAAAATCCTATCTTTGTACTGGTAGTCACAATATTCAAGACCGAGCTTTTGGTTTAATTACTGCACCAATTATCATTGAAAATGGAGTGTGGATTGCTACTGATTGTTTTGTTGGTTGTGGAGTAACCATTGGAGCTAATACGGTAGTGGGAGCAAGAAGCAGTGTGTTTCGAGATTTGCCTGCTCAACAAGTAGCTTGGGGTTCTCCTTGTCGTCCTCATTATCAGAGGGAAATTACTAAATAAAGCAAATTGGACTATTTCACAAAAACTTGAGCTTCGTATCCGCCTAAATTCAGTTTTAATCCAGTTTGATCAGCTTCTAGATCGTAATTGGTAGTCCATTCGTGCCAAGTACCAGTAGTAGGAAAAGAAGGAACTGAATAATCTTTTAAAAAATTATCAGAAAAATTAGCCACGACAACTACACGAGAACCTTGATCATTCCAACGATTGTAGGCTAACACTTTAGTTTCTGGATCTTCCCAGAAAAAATCAATATTGCTGGTACGAAGAGCAGGATTTGATTTACGCAAAGCAATCAAACCTTTGTAATAGTCAAATAAATTGTGGTTAAGTTCGTTGGCGAGTAGCGTCCAATCGATTTTGACTTGTTGTTGAGTTTGAAATTCGCCAAATTCACTACCCATCCAAATCATCGGTATTCCTACCGCAGTCATGAGGAGAACTGCTCCAAGTTTAGCGCGTTTAAATGCTTCTGCTTCAAAAATTCCGCGATCGCCTAAATCTGCCATCGGATACTTGCGGTCGTGATTAGTTAAATAATTAATGACATTACTTCCATCAAGATAACCTTGTCTGCGACAATCTAAAACCTCTTTTAACGCATCAAGATCAAAATGATCACCACAAATATGTTTTAAAACTTGTTGATAAAAACTTTCATGCCAGCAACTATCCATTGGTTTATCAAAACCAACTAAATCGGGAGTTTCTGGAATATGTTCGGCAATGTTAAAAAATGGCTTCATGGAAGCAGCTTTCCTTGCCTGTTGGGCAATCCAACTCATAAAGTCATAGTTAGCAATTTGTCTAGCTGCATCGTAACGAATTCCATCAATGCGATATTCTTCAACCCAAAAATGCACGGCATCACCACTAAATTGCCAGGCGGGTTTAACATTCAAATTTTCGTCATAGTGTTCGTAATTAAATTCTGGACCCCAACTATTATCAGGATCCCGCGCTGAATGATGAAACCAGTAGTCATAGTCTATTTGAGTTAGAGGACAGTCTGCATCACAATGATTTAAGATGCTGTCCATCATCACTCGAATACCTCTGCAATGACATTCATCTATTAGACGCTTTAAATCTTCACTCTTTCCATAACTAGACTCAATTGCCAAAAAATAACGGGGTGTATAACCCCAATTATCGTCTCCCGGATATTCTTGAACAGGAAGTAATTCAATAGCATTGATACCAAGTTCACAAAGGTAATCTAACTTTTCAATCACATCTTCAAAATTACCTCGTTTTTTGCCTTCTTCTTCTCCTCCAGAAAAACCAGACACGAATAATTCGTAAATAATTAATTCGTCATTATTGGGTAAAGGTTGGTCATGATCTTGCCAAATATAACTATCAACAATTCGTTTGCCTTCTTTGATGCGGATTACTGCATTTTGGGTATTATCATCAATTTCTGTAGCGTAAGGGTCGCTAATATCTACCCATTGATTTGGTTCTAAAAACCAGGATTTTGACTGCAAGCGAAATTTATATTGATAAATTCCATCTTCTAACTCAATCGTAGTCCGAAAATAACCATCTTCTGTTTTTGTCATGGGTATTTCTTCCCAGTTGCCAAAACTACCGCAGAGGCTTGTTTTTTGGTTATAGGGAGCAAATAATTTAAATTCAATTGAGCTAGTCATGAAAGTTTTTAAACTATCTAAAACTTAAACGTTTTTGTTCAAGATGTTTCATGCTATAAATTTTTACCGAACTAATATCTCTATCAAAAGTTATAAATTTGCCTTCTTAATAATTATAATTTATGTTTTTGTTTTCATTTAGAAATCTCAATCAATTTTAAAATTATAAGAGTTTTTATTTGCTCAAGTTCAATAAAAATTGCTTCATAACAAGACAATATTTGTTTTTTATATAACTTACGATAGATTAACATTTCAACTAAAAGTTGTATTTTGGTTGGTATAAGCTTATCAACTTTTATCTCTTGCTTCTATAAAAAGCTAAACTTATGAGTCGGTCAAATTATAACTAAAATTTTTCTGGCTCTCTTTTTTTTATCAAAATTTTTAGATAATCAAGAAATTTTTGTAATATATAACTTTTGATATACAAAAACCAGCAAGATTTTTTTTTAAGGTAGAAACAGTTAAAGGCAAATATTAAATGGCAATTTGCAATTTGAAGTAAATAAAAATAAATTAAGTTGTTCTTGCCAATTGCAGATAATTAATTATGCCAGCATATAGCAATTCTTAGGCTCTGGAATCACTAAAGTAGGTCTAGCGACCAAACATCATTAAAAATAAAGTATTCCTTTTATTTTATTAAAATCAGAATCGCTATAAATAATAACTCACTGAAGAAATAAATAGGCTAGAAAAAAAAACCAATTGTTTTTAGGTAATTAATTTAAAAGAATTGTGAAGAAAACTTATTAAACAACAATTACTAGAAATTTTGAAAACAGTAACAAATCATTATCGAATTATGTTTAAGCAACATCGAATAACTAAAATAATCGGAGGTTCACTAGTTGCAATCTCTCTTGGTTTATCTCCAACTTTTCTGTTTCCATCTAAGAGCATTGCTCAAGAAATGGAGCAAAATCAGAACCAAAATCAAGAGAACGTTACTATTGAGGATATGACGGGCAATGCCGAAGAGTATGTCGGACAACAAGTAACAGTAAGAAGTACAATCCAAGAAGAATTGGGAGATACAGGCTTTATTCTTCAAAACAATCAACTTTTCGGCGGTTCACCAGTTCTTGTTTTTAACCCTCTTAATCGATCTTTAAATCGTCCTAGTGAAGATGTTCCGATTCAAGTAACGGGAACAGTACAACAATTTGTCATAGACGATCTAGAAAGAGAATATGGATTGACTATAGATAGGGAACTATATACAGATTACGAAAATCAACCCGCTATTATTGCTGATAATCTTGCTCTAGCTCCTACGATTGAACAATTAGCCGAAAATCCTGCCGATTATTACGACCAAGCGATCGCAGTTGAAGGAGAAATAGGAGAATATTTATCTTCTAATATGTTCGCTCTTTATCAAGACGGTTGGTTAGACAATCTTGGTTTATTGATTACTGATGTCAACCAAGACCTCAGTAAAGATAATAATGCTTTTGAACAAGGAAAGTCTGTTGTCGTAACTGGTGTAGTTCGTCCGTTTGATGCCGATATTTTAAGACAAGACTCTGATTTGGGATGGAGTGCAGAGCAGATTGAAGAATTTGAGTCGAGATACACACAACGACCCGTGATTGCTGCGGAGCAAGTCTATATCCGTAGTGACAATAAATAGAAACAGATTTTTATCTGCACTTGTAACAGTAAATCTATTAAAGGAGACAAATAAATGATGAATAAAGAAACAAGAACAACAATGGGAAATTCTAATGTTTATCAGCGAGCCGTTGGTGTTTTTACTAGAAGAGAAGATGTCGAAAACGCCTTACGCACTCTAAAAGAAAGCGGATTTAATATGGATGATGTCTCGCTGCTAGCACGAAATCTGGAAGGGATTGAAGGAGCAGACGAAGTTAGTGAAGGCAATGAAGCTGCTGAAGGTGCAGGTATTGGTGCAACTACGGGGACTGTTTTAGGTGGTATTGGTGGATTCTTAGTCGGAGCAGGGGTTTTAGCTATTCCTGGTGTTGGTCCAGTCCTTGCTGCTGGAGTAGGAATTTCAGAAATTGCAGCTACCTTAGCTGGTGCAGGTATTGGCGCAGCAACTGGTGGTATTATTGGTGCTTTAGTGGGATTAGGTATTCCTGAAGATAGAGCTAGAGTATATCAAGACCGAATTAAAGCTGGTGACTATTTACTCATGGTGACTGGTACTGAAGATCAAGTCAGAAGAGCAGCTTCGATTTTGCGCGATCGCCATATTCAGGAGTTTGATATTTATGATGCTCCCGATTTGTACAAATCAAGAAACCAAAATGTTTCGCCTACTTCTAGTGGAACAATGGTAAGTGGAGAAGAATTTATTGGTGAATCTCGTCAGCCAGTATCGAGACAAAATTTGACTAACAAACAAGTCGTTGCTGAACCTAATCAAGCAGTATCAAGACAAAATATAACTAAAAAACCAGTTGTAACCGAACCGAGTCAATCAGTATCGAGAAGGGATGCAACTGAAACCATAGATATCAATAATGATGGCGAAGCAGAAGTTATTATTGTGGATAAAGTCGATAAATAAGACGAAGTTGACCCAAGTTATTAATTAATAGTAGTCGGGAAAAAGCCCACTCCTCATCCCAAAGCGGAAGGGGTGGGTTTAAAATTTATAAAGATTAAATTGATAGTTATTTTCATTTAATCACCTTACATTTTCTAAATAGAAACTAAAGCTATAGCTTGTCTGAAATACTTTAATAAGACAAACTTGATTTTTTACTTTTACCTTCCAAAGCGATCAAGTTTGTCCCCATCGATTTAAAAATCCCTAAAGCTTAATCTATTATTAATTTTTTATTAAATATAATTAATACTTCTTTTTATATATTTTGAAGAAGATTGTTAAAAAATAATTTTGATTGTCAACAATAAGCTGCTCGTAATTTTTGATAGCTGTCACTATTAATCATGAAAAAAAAAGTTTAATCTGGTTAAACTTAACTATATTATTAGTATTTTTAACAATTACAGTTATGACTAACTCCCCCAAAGCATCAACTGTAGAGCAAAACTCATCAATTTCTTTGTTAAGCGATCCTTTTTTACAGCTACCTACTAGCAATTCTGTCAGAGTAGTTTGGTTTACAGACTTTCCAGGTGAAGAACATCAAGTAGTTTATGGTAACCAATTAGAGTCTACAGTTACCGCAGATACAACTAAACTGAGTCGGGTGCGAGAAGATGAAGATTCTCAACTAGCTCAAACTTATTTAAAACCTACCACCAGAGATATTTGGCGACATGAAGCTATTGTTACTAATCTAACTGCTAATCAAAGGCTTCCTTATCAAGTCATCAGTGTTAGGCAAGGAGAAGAAATCAAAAGTAAAGTTTTTACTCTTGCTGCTGCACCTCAATCGGGGACACCATTAAAAATTTTACTTACTTCCGATCATCAACTAATGCCCATGACTGCTGCTAATTTACAAAAAGTAGTAGAAACGATTGGTCGAGTCGATGCAGTTTTTTTTCCAGGAGATTTAGTTAATATACCAGACCGTGCTTCCGAATGGTTTGATGACAAGCGAGGTGGTGCATTTTTTCCCTGTTTGCAAGGACGAGCTAATTACCAACTAGAATACAACGGAACTAAAACAATCTATCGTGGTGGTGAAATAATTCAACACGCTCCTTTATTTACTGCGATCGGTAATCATGAAGTTATGGGAAGATATTCTCATACTCAATCTCTTAAACAACAGTTTGGTGATGCTGTTCCTAGGTTTGTTGCCGAAAAATCTTATCAACAATTAGTTCAACAAATTAATCCGAAACAAGATCCACAAGTACACACTGCATGGATCAAAGCCAATTCTTTCAACACTGATACCTACGAAGAAATTTTTACTCTTCCGCAAAGCATCAATGGTGGTAAAAAGTATTATGCCGTGACTTTTGGTGATATTCGTTTAGTTGTATTATACATTACTAATATATGGCGATCGCCTGAACTTAATCCAGAAGTTAAAGGAAGATATCAAGAAAGAGAAGCAGATTTAAACCTACCAGAACAATGGGGTTACGGACAGCACATTTTTGAACCAATTACGCCAAATAGTACACAATATCAATGGTTAAAACAAGAATTACAAAGCGAAGCTTTTCAACAAGCAAAATATAAAATTGTCATGTTTCATCATCCTCCCCATACTCTTGGTGGTAATATTGTTCCTCCTTATACCAATCCTATTGCTCGTATAGAACAAACTGAAACTGGTGAGATTAAATTTATCCGTTACGAATATCCTCCAGAACAAGACTATATTATTCGGGATGTTATTCCTTTATTAAAATCAGCCAAAGTACAATTAGTTTTCTATGGTCATTCTCATCTTTGGAATCGTTTTGTTAGTTCTACAGGAATCAATTTTTTAGAATCGTCTAATGTTGGTAATAGTTACGGAGCGCATTTAGGAGATAATAAACGACTAGTACCCAAAGATAATCCTAATCTTGTCTATGCTGAAACAGGCGACCCTAATGGCCTAGAACCAATTACACCAACCTTAGCACCACTCCAAGACGAACAAGGAAACAACTTATCTTATCTTGCCAGTAATGAAATTACTAGTTTCAGCATTCTTGATACCAAAACAGGTATAATTAGTAGTTATCGCTACGATACTCGTCAGCCTAACTCCAAAGTAATCAAATTTGATCAGTTCGCACTAACGAAATAACTATTAAATTAAATCCTAAACTTTAGTAGTCATTTTGTTAATTACTTGTTTTAGAGATATTTAAACAACAATCACTCTAAGCTGTTACACATTTAAGTTATTGATTAAGAAAAGACAGAAGACAGAAGCTTTAAAAGAATATATTGAATTTTAATTAATAAATAATAATCCAATACCTGCCACCGCAACTAAAACTCCTAAAATTGCCCTGAGACTGACTTTTTCTCCTAGTGCAAGAGCTATTGGTAAAATAAATAGTGGACTGGTGGATAGAAGGGTTTGAGCGATTCCTGTTGAAGTAAATTTGAGTGAGATTTGTTGTAACCAAATACCTAAATAAGTACTGGCAAAGGAAGCCAAAATAATTGTACCGACTAAAGAGGCAAAGGTTTTAGTTGAAAAGAAAGAACGAAAAGGCATAGCAGCAGACACTCTTTGTTTAATGACTGATTTGATTTGATTAACAGCAGTAAATAGAAGTAACAAAGATACAATAACAGTACCTGCTACTAATCTCAGTAAAGTACTCCAAAGAGGACTAATATTAGAATCTATTAAAGCAAAACGCGATAATACAGCCCCAATTGCTTGAGCAAGAGCAGCTAGTAAACCCCAAATAATGCCTATTTTTAAATTGTGTGAGTTATTGGCAACAGGATTTCTTTCACTAATTACCCAAGCAACACCGAGTAAGGTAAGAAAAATACCACACCACGCAATCGTATTTAGTTGTTCGCCAATAAATATTAAAGCAAACCCTGCCGACATTGGCGGTGCTAAAGTTTCTAATAAAAGGGTGCGTCTTGCGCCTAAATGATTAATTGCTGCAAAATAGGCTGTATCTCCCAATCCAATACCAATTAAGCCACTAACCAACAGAAGAGTGGTAGGAAAAACGGGAAAATTTGGAATTGCTTCTGTTTGCCAAACTAAAGTAATTAAAATAAATGCGATCGCGATTATGCCTTTGATAAAATTTAGTAGTAGAGGAGGAATTTTTTGTCCGACTAAACCATAAACTACAGAAGCAACTGCCCATAAACAAGCAGCCGTCAGCGCAGCTATCTCTCCTGGAAAATCAGTTAACAGGTTCACCAAATAATTAGGTTAATTAATAAACTTATATTATTAAATTAGTATAGTTAGTCTTTAAATAAGCAAACTCAAATTTTCAACTTTGCAATCATTTCAGCACGAGCAGAAACATTGAGCTTCTGAAACATTCGCTTTAGTATTTGTTTCACGGCATCACGACTGATATTCAACTTCAAAGCAATTTCTCGATTGCTGCAACCTTGAGCAACTAATTCAGCAACGTCTAATTCTCGTAATGTCAGACAATTGATTAAAGATGGAGCGATGACAAGACGAAAAGTTGCTAGACGAACAGATAAATGCTGACATAGAGAACTCAATCGAATTAGATCGTAGTCGTTAAAAGCAGGAAGATTTTTTCCCCGCATAAAATAAATTCCACCTATTAACCGACCGACCCCGATTAGAGGTGCAACCATACCATGTTCAATCTCAAAAATGCGAAACACCTCCTGATAGAGCTTGCTGTTGTGCCAATCTTTCAATGACTGTACTGATAAATTATGTATCGGAATTTGTTGCTCGATCATCTTTTGGCTTAGTAAATCTACACTTCGCCCAACTGCTTGATAGCGATCGCAAAACGTCTCTGGCAATCCCCATAAGTCTGACTCAATTACTTGAAAATGATTATCTAGCAAATCAAATCCCCAAGCGGTTGCTTCTATTAACCCACCTGCATACTCCATAAAGCAAGAACGTACCTGTGCTTCATTGGATGCTGTTGCAATTTTTTCAATTAGAGGAGCAAATTTCATCAATTTGTACCCAGTTGGGGACTTGGCTATTTGGTTGCAAGTTTCTATTTTATAAGACAAACTCATAGTCAAAAATTTTTATGTTTATCCCCATTTCAACACTTTTCATCGGACTCAATGGTTTCATTGCCCTTATCCTTTCTTTCATTGTTGTCGTGGAGCGCGCTAGAACTCGCATTTGGCATGGAGAGAGTAAAGCAGAAGTCGTAAATCAGCCAAATTACCTTGAAAATCCCAATCAATGGGCAGTTTTTGTCGAAAGCTATACTCAAAAATTTTTGCTCACTAAAACTGCTGATGATGGTATTCTTCAGCGTAAAATACGTGCCTATGGAAATTTCACAGAATACGTACCGTTAGGACTGCTGTTTGTTCTCACTTTAGAATTGATGCATTCTTCGCCTTATCTGCTTTGGTTGATTGGAAGCGCGCTAACTATAGGAAGAGTTGCCCATGCGTGGGGCTTGATTGCAACTTATGGTCCTTCTCCTCGCCGTGCCATCGGATTTTGTCTAACTTCGTTTGTTTATGCTGTCGGTGCTGTTGCTTGTGTTTACTATGGAATTACTAAACTTTTGTAGTATTATAGTATTAAAGCAGAATCACTAGGACATCTTGTCTATCTAGATACAAAAATCTTAAAACAGATCGAAATTACTGAAAATAGTAACTGATTGCGATAAAGTCAGTAAAAGCAGCTATTGGCAGTAAGTAAGTTATCTTATGGCATCTGAAAAGACAACACCAGTTACCGACTATCTCAACCTTGACAAAGAAAAACTTTCCCCAATGTATCGTCATTATGTCGAGGTGAAAGAACAATATCCTAATGCTTTGTTGTTATATCGGGTGGGCGATTTCTTTGAATGCTTTTTTCAAGATGCTGTGATTATTTCCCGTGAATTGGAATTAGTGCAAACCAGTAAGGATGCGGGTAAAGAAATTGGTAGAGTAGCGATGACGGGAGTGCCTCATCATGCTCTAGAACGCTACAGTACTATGTTGGTAGAAAAAGGTTATGCTGTGGCAATTTGCGATCAAGTAGAAGATGCTGCTACGGCTGCTGCGGAAAAAAGAATTGTTAAAAGAGAAGTTCAAAAGTTACTTACTCCTGGTACTTTAACCGATGATGCGATGCTTAATGCTCGTCGTAATAATTATCTAGCTGCGATCGCTATTGCGGGAGATCATTGGGGTTTAGCCTATGCAGACATCTCTACAGGAGATTTTTTAACTACTCAATCAAGCGATTTATCTGCCTTGACTTTAGAATTGTTGCGTCTTCAACCTGCTGAGGTTTTGATTCCTACCAATGCCCCTGATTTTAATACCATCTTACGTCCAGGAGAGAAATCTGAGTATTTAGCCGATTGTTTACCAGAATGTTTTTGTTATTCATTGCGATCGCAAAAACCTTTTACTTTAGTAGAAGCAACCCAACGACTTAAAGAGACTTTTAACCTAACTTCTTTAGAAGGAATTGGTTGCGCTCATTTTCCTTTAGCAGTGAGGGCAGCAGGAGGGTTATTAGAATATGTGGAGGAAACCCAAAAAGCCTATCAAGTTCCGCTACAACTTTTACGTACTTATAGTTTGGCAGATTATTTGATTTTAGATCACCAAAGTCGACGCAATTTGGAAATTACTCAAACTGTTAGGGATGGTACGTTTTACGGTTCTCTTTTGTGGGCATTAGATGCTACTGCTACGGCGATGGGTGGTAGGGCATTAAGACGCTGGTTATTAGAACCTCTACTTAATATTAATGGTATTAAAGCCAGACAAGATACGATTGAGGAACTGACAGTTAATACTTCTCTACGGCAAGATTTACGGGAAATGCTCCGCAAAATCTACGATTTGGAGAGATTAACAGGAAGAGTAGGGGCAGGAAGCGCGAATGCTAAAGAATTACTTGCTTTAGCGGAATCTTTGGTAAGATTAACCGATCTAGCTACTATTGCTAACTATGGTAAATCTCCTTACCTCAAAGCAATTCAAAAAGTTCCTTCAGAATTAGAACAACTAGGTAAAAAAGTAATCGCTCATTTAGTCGAGTCACCACCACAGCTTGTTACAGAAGGGGGTTTAATTCGGGATGGGATTAACCCACAACTTGATGTAATGAAACAGAGATTAGAAGATGATCGACAATGGTTGACTAATCTAGAACTAACTGAAAGAGAACGTACAGGAATTGCTAATCTCAAAGTTGGCTACAACAAAACCTTTGGCTATTATCTCAGTTTACCTCGTTCCAAAGCCGACCAAGCTCCAGATAACTATCTGCGTAAGCAAACTTTAACCAATGAAGAAAGATATATTACTTCCGAACTCAAAGAAAGAGAAACGAGAATCCTTAGTGCTAGAGAAGATTTAAACAACTTAGAATACGAAGTTTTTAGTCAATTAAGAGCCGAAGTTGCTGAAAAAGCCCAAGAAATCCGCCAAATTGCCAAAGCGATCGCTGCGGTAGATGTCTTAGCAGGATTAGCTGAAATAGCAGTTTATCAAAATTATTGTCGTCCTGAAATTATCGAAGGAAGAGAAATTTATATCGTTGATGGTAGACATCCCGTAGTAGAAAAGTCCCTAGGTAATGGTTTCTTTGTACCCAATTCTGCCCACCTAGGAGATACAGAAGCAAATCACCCCGATTTAATTATCCTAACGGGTCCTAACGCCAGTGGCAAAAGCTGTTATCTCAGACAAGTAGGTTTGATTCAATTAATAGCTCAGATTGGTAGTTTCGTACCTGCCACAGAAGCAAGACTAGCAATATGCGATCGCATTTTTACCCGAGTTGGTGCAGTAGACGATTTAGCAACGGGGCAATCTACCTTTATGGTAGAAATGAATGAAACTGCTAATATCCTCAACCATGCTACACCCAAATCCTTAGTTTTATTAGATGAAATTGGTAGAGGTACAGCTACCTTTGACGGACTTTCAATTGCTTGGGCAGTAGCCGAATATTTAGCCACAGAAATTCAATCGCGAACTATTTTTGCTACTCATTATCACGAATTAAATGAGCTTGAATCGATTTTAACTAACGTGGCAAACTATCAAGTCACCGTTAAAGAAATGCCCGACAAGATTATCTTTTTACATCAAGTTCATCCAGGTGGTGCAGATAAATCCTATGGTATTGAAGCAGGTAGATTAGCAGGTTTACCTCCTTCAGTAATTAGCAGAGCAAAGCAAGTCATGGGACAGATTGAAAAACATAGTAAAATTGCCCTAGGGTTACGCCAAGGGATTAAACAAATGTCTCCCCTGGGAATTAATCGCAATCAGTCTAAATCCTTTGAGCAGTTAGATATTTTTGAAGAATAAACGAGAAAATTAATTGCACGATGAAAAAAAATCTACTAATTGCTGGAGGAAGCAGAGGAATTGGTGGAGCTATTGCCGAGATTTACCATCGAGCCGGTCATAATGTTTATTGTATTTCAAGGACACAAGCCTCTGCGGGAAAATGGATTAAAGCCGATTTGAGCCAACCAGAAGGAATCCAAAAGATAGCCAATGACTTAAACAACGTCCCTTTAGATGCATTATTGTTCCTCGGTGGTGTGTGGGAAAATAACGCATTTACAAGTGAATATGACTTTCTAACCAGTAGTGATTCTGAAACTCGTTTCGTTATTTCAGTGAATACAATTGCGCCCATAGAGTTAACACGCGCCATTTCTCCTAATCTTCTAATGACAAATAACCCCAAAGCTATATATATCGGTTCATTGTCTGGACTCGATCATTTAGCTTCCCATGAAGTTGCCAACACTGCCTCCAAATTTGGGCTTCGAGGTGCGGTACAAGCTCTAATGCTGACTTCCCTTGGGTTAAAAATTTGTTTTACCGTCATCAATCCCGGAAATGTAGCTACAGAAGAAGTAATAAATGATATCCAAGAAGGGCGTTTTGCGCCACAGCAGCCAATTCCAATAGAAGACGTGTATTTTACCATTGATTGGCTCTTGAGCTTATCGCCTCATGTTAGCGTACCAGAGATCAACCTCATTCAAAGAAGAAATGCTCAACATTAAGCTCTGTAGGTTGGCAAGTCAATGCGTTGCGGAGGTTTCTTCCATTGTAGCAAGTGGTTTTTGAAGCATGAAACCCAAAATATTTAACTAGAAAATCGATTTATTGAGTTAAGTTGCAGATTTTAACCTAAGCTTGACTCTCTACCTAACTAGAGAGTTTAAGATAAAGCTGCTGACAACTATAAAAAGATATTTTTTTAAGGTCTTTAGTAATGAATAAATTATTTAAAAAATGGTCGCTACTGATACCTGTAACTGCTCTATGTTTAATCGGAGCAATGTCTTTGTCTTCTGAAAAAGCTCTCAGTAATTCTTCAACAGTTACAGATGATTCTAAAAATATTGCCTACGCCAGTGTTTGGGATCGAGAAACAGAACTAAATTATTCAGGAACATTGAATATGAGTGTATATCGCAGTCCATCCTGCGGTTGTTGTGGAGAATGGGTAAAACACGCAAAAAAACATGGTTTTAAAATTAAAGATATTAAAACCGATAATATGGAAACACTGAAACAAAAATATAATGTGCCTCTAGAGCTAGCATCTTGTCATACAACTATTATTGATGGTTATGTCATGGAAGGACACATCCCCGCAGATGACATTAAACGCTTTCTGAAAGAAAAACCCCAATCCGTTGGTTTAACTGTACCTGGAATGCCTTTAGGAACACCAGGAATGGAAGCGGGAGATAAAAAACAACCATTTCAAGTATTAGCATTTAACAATCAGGGTGAAATTGAAGTATTCAAAGAATATCAATCTTATTAATTACCCAATAGCTTTGCAATATGGTTAAACTTAACCGTCGTAAATTTATTGTTTTGGGGACTGTCGGGGCAGGAGTAGCTGTAATCAGTAATTGGCTATCGCAAGAAAGCATTTCTAGCCAACCTTTGTCTCAATCATCTCTTAATCTTTCTTCTTTATACCAAAGCAGCAATGGCTTATTAGAACTAGATTTAGAAGCGAAAGAAAGTGTAGTAGATTTA
Organism: Stanieria cyanosphaera PCC 7437; assembly: GCF_000317575.1. Lineage (NCBI taxonomy): Bacteria > Bacillati > Cyanobacteriota > Cyanophyceae > Pleurocapsales > Dermocarpellaceae > Stanieria > Stanieria cyanosphaera. The sequence goes on from NC_019748.1 coordinate 2,107,488, forward strand.
GGTGGAAAACAAGCATATCTCTTAACTTATAACGGACAAGTTCCTGCACCGCGTTTAGAAGCAAAACCAGGAGATAAGGTTCGTATTCACTTCACTAACAATCTTGCTCAACCGACTAACATTCACTATCACGGTTTACACATTCCCATTACAGGTAATGCCGATAATGTTTTCCTTAATATTGAACCAAGAGAAAAACTAACCTACGAATTTCAGATTCCAACCAATCATCCTTCGGGTACATTTTGGTATCATCCTCACTTGCACGGTATGACGGCAGAGCAGTTGTTTGGAGGTTTAGCGGGTTTATTTATCATCCGTGGAGAAATAGACGAAATTCCCGAAATTAAGGCAGCAAAAGAAGAATTTTTAGTATTGCAAGATTTTTCCTTAGACGAAGAAGGAAGGCTTTTATCCTCGATGCATATGTCCCTAATGATGGGACGAGAAGGAGAGTTAATTACGGTAAATGGTCAAATAAATCCTAGTTTGTCTATATCTGCTAATGGTTTACTGCGCTTGAGAATTCTCAATGCTTCTACCTCTCGTTTTTATCGACTGATGATAAAAAATCATTCTTTTGATCAGATTGCTACTGACGGCAATGCATTAAATGAACCTATAGAAGTTAATGAATTATTATTAACACCAGGACAACGAGCCGATGTTTTAGTCAAGGGAAATCAAGAACCGTCACAATATCGTTTACTTAACTTACCCTACGATCGCGGTAGTATGGGCATGATGGGGGGTGGAATGATGGGTGGTAGAGGTATGGGTATGATGGGTGGAAATCACCTCGATGCACCTATAACTATAGCAACGATAAACTATCAATCCTCTGTACAATCTCTTCCTCTACCAACTAAGTTTACTACGATCTCTGCATTACCAAAACCTGAGATAGTTAGAAGTTTTGAACTCAATCATGGTATGAATCCTATGGTGGGTATGGCTTTTTTAATTAATGGGCAGCCTTACAATAAAAACAGCATGGATACTATAGTTAAACTCAATACTATCGAAGATTGGGAAATAACTAATACTGACGTAATGGATCATCCCTTTCATATTCACGGCAATGCTTTTCAAGTTATTAGTCGGAATGGTCAACCAGAATCATTACTTGCTTGGCGAGATACTGTTTTAGTGCCTAGGGGTGAAACCGTGCGCATTCGCACCTCTTTCCGCGATTTTGTGGGGAAAACTGTTTATCACTGCCATATTTTCGACCACGAAGATTTAGGCATGATGGGTAACTTAGTGATTGAAGCGTAATTGAAAACTTTTCGGATGTTGAAGCTAAACTAACTAAAAAATTGTACTTGCTTTTGATCATCTACTCATAATTATTAAACTAAGTTGATCATAGGTTCGGTAAGGATTTGTCGATATTTAATTGAGCCTTGCCAAGATTACGGGTAGCATAACCGTTTTTCATGAAAATTATTTATCAAAATTAACGAACTTTGGTTAAATAAGATACATCCTTCTTAAAAAGCTCTGCTTTGCGGTGAGTGCTATGACCAAAGCCAAAACTCGTAACTTCTCCTTAATTCCAATGCCAGGTTTGCAAAAATTGCTGTCTTACCATCCAACGTGGTTGCGGGGAGATGTATTAGCTGGTTTGACAGTAGCAGCCTATTTAATTCCTCAGTGTATGGCTTATGGAGAGTTGGCAGGAGTTGAACCAGTAGCGGGTTTATGGGCAATTTTACCACCGATGGTGATTTATACTTTCTTTGGCTCTTCACCTCAACTTTCAATTGGTCCTGAGTCTAGTACCGCCGTCATGACAGCAGTTGCGATCGCGCCTTTAGCAGCAGCTAAAAGTGATGCTTATAGTAGTCTTGCTGCTTTACTAGCAATGATTGTGGGTGTTATTTGTATTGTTGGTTATCTGGGTCGATTAGGTTTTTTAGCTAATTTATTATCGAAGCCGATCTTAATTGGTTACATGGCTGGTATTGCTTTAATTATGATTGGCGGACAACTGGGTAAAATTGGCAAGATTGAGATTGAGTCAAATGCTTTTTTTAGTCAAGTTAGTGAATTCATCGGCAAGCTACAACTGGCTCATACTCCTACTTTTATTTTAGGAATTTTAGTTCTAATATTTTTATTTGCTTTCCAGCGTCGTTTTCCTAATTTACCTATTCCCTTAATTGCCGTTTTACTCTCTACAGTAGCGGTAGCAATTTTTAATTTGGATCATCGTGGTGTGGCTGTTGTGGGAGAGATTCCTGCTGGTTTACCTCATTTTGTGATTCCCCAAGTGTCGGTTAAAGAGATAAGTTCTTTGGTAGCTTCGGCTGTCGGAATTGCTATTGTTGGTTATTCTGATAATGTGTTGACAGCAAGAGCCTTTGCTAATCGCAACCATTATAAAATTGATGCCAATCAAGAACTGTTAGCTTTGGGTGTGGCTAATTTTGGCAATGGATTGATGCAGGGATTTCCTATTAGTAGTAGTGGCAGTCGTACTGTGATTGGAGATTCATTAGGAAGCAAAAGTCAGCTATTTTCTTTGGTGGCGATGGTGGCAGTAATTTTTGTCTTGTTATTTTTACGCCCTGTTTTGGCATTATTCCCCAAAGCTGCTTTAGGCGCGATTGTGATCTATGCTGCAACCAAACTAATCGATGTTGCTGAATTTATCAGACTTTATCGCTTTCGTCGTAGTGAGTTTATTTTGGCTATAGTAACTACCATTGCCGTATTAATCACCGATATTTTAGTAGGAGTAGGAGTTGCAGTTGGTTTATCTGTAATTGAGCTATTTTCTAGAGTTGCTCGCCCCCACGATGCCGTATTAGGTACAGTTCCTGGTTTAGCTGGACTTCATGATATCGAGGATTGGGAAGGTGCAACAACTATTCCTGGATTGGTTATTTACCGCTATGATGCACCTTTGTGTTTTGCTAATGCGGAGGATTTTAAAAGACGATCGCTTGAAGCGATTGAAGCAGAACTAACTCCTGTGGAATGGTTTGTCCTAAATATGGAAGCTAATGTCGAAATTGATATTACTGCGATTGATACTTTATTCGAGTTAAGAGATGAATTAGCTGCTCAAAATATTACCTTTGCTATGTCACGAGTTAAGCAAGATCTATATCTTGAACTCAAACGAGCAGGGTTTCTTAAAAATTTTCCAGCCGAACATATTTACCCTACTTTAGCTGAGGCGATCGCAGCTTTTGAACAACGTCATCTACAGACAAAGCAAAATTAGTTTCACGCGCGATCGCTACTTTGGGATTTGCCATTTTCTTAAAGCTCAAACTCTACTCTTACAACAATATGGTTTACCTACCGCAGTATAATCTGAACTGATGTTATTTATTTATATATCCTTATCATTGTCATAAAACAATTATATTTTATTATTCATAGACTAAATTCTATAATGATCCTATGATAGATAATAATCAATTCAAATAAGCAGTAAAACATTAAAATATCTATGAATGAGATATTTAGTCAGACTATCTGGCTAGTACCTTTATACGCTTTAGTAGGTGCGATGCTAGCTATACCTTGGTCGCCAGGAATTATTCGTCAGACGGGACCTAGACCATCGGGTTATATTAATGCTTTAATGACTTTCATAGCGTTGAGCCATAGTTTGTTGGCTCTCTCAGAAATATGGCATCAACCAGTTCAATATTTATCATTTCAATGGCTTCATGCTGCTGATTTAAATATCTCTTTCGATCTAGTAATTTCTCCAATCACTATTGGGGCATTGGTTTTAATTACTGGTTTAAATCTCGCTGCCCAAATTTACGCCATTGGTTACATGGAAATGGATTGGGGTTGGGCGCGTTTCTACTCGCTACTAGCTTTGTTTGAAGCAGGAATGTCTACTTTAGTTTTGTGTAATTCCCTCTTCTTTAGTTATGTAGTCTTAGAAATTCTGACTCTCGGTACATACTTATTAATTGGATTGTGGTTCAACCAATCTTTAGTGGTAACTGGTGCAAGGGATGCTTTTTTAACTAAACGGGTAGGAGATTTAATTCTGCTGATGGCGGTAGTTGCTTTATTACCTTTAGCAGGGACTTGGAATTATACTGAATTAGCTCAATGGGCAAAAACCACCACAATTGACCCTAATATAGCAACTTTACTTTGTTTAGCTTTAATTGCTGGCCCTTTGGGTAAATGCGCTCAATTTCCTCTGCATCTTTGGTTAGATGAGGCGATGGAAGGACCAATGCCCGCCACTATTTTACGGAATACCATTGTTGTTTCTACAGGTGCTTGGGTATTAATCAAATTACAACCCGTGTTTACTTTATCGCCAGTCGCTTCTACGGTAATGATTGGCATCGGTTCAGTAACTGCCATTGGTGCTTCTCTAATTGCGATCGCACAAATTGATATTAAACGTTCTCTTTCCTATTCTGTCAGTGCCTACATGGGTTTAGTTTTCATTGCAGTAGGTACACAACAAGATGAAACTGCCTTGAGATTACTCTTTACTTATGCGATCGCTATGTCGTTGTTGGTAATGAGTATTGGTGGCGTGGTTTTAAATAATATTACCCAAGATCTAACCAAATACGGCGGTTTATGGTCACGTCGCCCCATATCTGGAATTTGTTACTTAGTTGGTGCAGCTTCTTTAGTTGCTTTTCCTCCTTTAGGCTGTTTTTGGACATTAACCGAAATGGCAGATAACCTTTGGAATACTCATCCCTGGTTAGTAGGAGTATTGGTGATCGTTAATGGTTTAACTGCTTTTAGCATTACTCGTGAATTTAGTCTTATTTTTGGTGGTAAACCAAAACAAATGACAGTTCGTTCTCCAGAAGGCTTATGGGCGTTGGTTTTACCGATGACATTTGGAATGGGATTTGCCTTGCACGTACCGATTTTATTACATCAATGGAATTTGTTACCTGAGTGGGAAAATCTCAATTTAACTGTTGCTATTCCCTTAGTTATTTCTACTTTGGTAGGTGCAGGTGCTTCGGCATTCATTTATCTCAATGAAAAAATTACTAAACCAATTGAATTCAAACCCAAAGCTGTACAAGACTTTTTTGCTTACGACTTATATACTGCTCAACTTTATCGCGTAACAATTGTTTTTGTAGTCGGTTTAGTTTCTCAAATTATTTATTGGTTTGACCGCTATTTAGTTGACGGAGTAATTAATTTAGTTGGGTTGGCTACAATTTTTAGTGGTGAAAGTTTAAAATACAACGTTTCTGGACAAACTCAATTTTATTTTCTGTCAATTTTCTTGGGAGTTATCTTATTCGTAGGAGTAGTTTGTTTTCCCATCATCTCTCAATTTTCCTTCGTACTTTTTCCATAACAAACTATTTTTATTTAGAAATTAAAAAAAATTAATTCAAGAGACAATGAAAAACACAAAAGGACAAATGGATTTTTCTCGACGCAAATTAATGAAGTTTGGAGCAGGCTTTTTAGGGACAGCTACATTAGCAAGTGTTTTAGGAATAAATCTTACTAATTCAAAACCAGCAATTGCTCAAAATGAACTAACTTGTGACCAAGCCTTAGCAAAATTAATGGAAGGTAATCAGCGTTTTATTCAAAATAAACGGATGAATCCTCATCAATCTTTAGAATATTTACAATCAATCTCTGAGGAACAAAAACCTTTTGCAGCGATGTTAGGTTGCGCAGATTCTCGACTTCCTCTGGAAGCGATTTTCGATCAAGGATTTGGTGATTTATTTGTGGTTCGTGATGCAGGTAATGTAGCTACAGAAGAAGAAACTGGCAGTTTGGAATTTGGTACTTTAGTGTTGGGTGCTAAAGTAATTATGGTCATGGGTCATTATGGTTGTGGTGCAATCAAAGCTACTTTACAAGGTGAAGAAGTTCCAGGCACAATCGGTAGTATTTTGGCACAGATTGAACCTGCTGTAAAAGATTTTCAAGGACAACAAGAAGATAAAGAAGCACTTAAAAAAGCAACTGAAGCTAATGTAAAGTATCAAGTAAATAAATTAAAACAATCTTCTGTTTTATCGGAATTAATTGCTGCAAATCAATTAAAAATTGTTGGAGGTTATTTTAATTTTAAAACAGGGGAAGTAACTGTAGTTTCATAATATCTACTATTGGTTATTAATCATTACTTTTGTCTACTTGTTTAAATAGTCGCTAATCAAAAAAAATAACTCAAGCGATCGCAAAAGCTATCCCACAAACTAACTAAACATAACTAATGAAAAATAACAAAACACAAAGGACAAACAATGCTTAGTTTTCTACTCTGGTTACCTATTATTGGGGCTAGTATTATCGGTTTTTTACCCCTAAAAATTGAATCGGCGCGTCTCAGACAAATTACAACAGTTTTTGCAGTTATTATTTTTGTTTGGACAATCTGGTTATTAACTCAGTTTAATTTAAGTACTTCTGGATGGCAATTTTCAGAATATTTACCTTGGGCTGAACCAATTGGTTTAAGTTATAGTTTGGCAGTTGATGGTTTATCATTACCTTTGCTTGCTTTGAATGGCTTACTTACCATTATTGCTATTTATAGTATTGGAGAAAATGTTGAACGTCCCCGTCTTTATTACTCTTTAATTCTGTTAATTAATGCAGGCATAACTGGGGCTTTAGTTGCTCAGAATTTATTACTATTCGTAATCTTCTATGAGCTAGAATTGATTCCTTTTTACTTAATGATTGCAATTTGGGGAGGAGAAAAACGAGGCTATGCTTCAATTAAATTTCTGCTTTATACAGCCGTATCAGGATTATTAGTTTTAGCTGCCTTTTTAGGGATTGCTTTCCTCAATGGTGCTACCAGTTTCGATTATGATCTTATCACCACTCAAGGATTATCTTTAAACACACAACTGATTTTACTTACTGTTTTATTAGTCGGATTTGGAATTAAAATTCCTTTAGTTCCTTTGCATACTTGGTTGCCTGATGCCTATACAGAAGCTTCTTCAGCCGTTACCATTCTGTTAGGCGGGATTTTAGCTAAACTCGGAACTTATGGTTTGATTCGCTTTGGTTTACAACTATTTCCCGAAGCTTGGTCAATTGTAGCCCCTGGATTAGCAGTTATCGGTACAATTAGTGTACTTTATGGAGCTTTAAGTGCGATCGCACAAAAAGATATCAAACGCATGGTAGCCTATAGTTCCATTGGTCACATGGGTTATATTCTAGTAGCTGTTGCTGCTGGTACGGAATTAAGTATTCTCGGTGCAGTAGCACAAATGATCGCTCATGGTTTGATTCTCGCTTTATTGTTCCATTTGGTAGGTATTGTCGAACGCAAAGTAGGTACTCGCGATCTAGATGTTCTTAATGGTTTGATGAATCCTATTCGTGGTTTGCCTCTTACCAGTGCCTTATTGATTATGGCAGGTATGGCTAGTGCAGGTATTCCTGGTTTGGTGGGATTTGTAGCTGAATTTATTATTTTTCAGGGTAGTTTTGCTACGTTCCCCATTCCTACTTTACTTTGCATCATTGCTTCGGGTCTTACAGCGGTTTACTTTGTCATTCTGCTTAATCGTACTTGTTTCGGCAAATTAGATAATAAATTGGCATATTATCCTCCAGTTTTGCGTTCTGAAACTATTCCTGCCTTTGTTTTAACTGTAATTATTCTTTTCTTGGGCATTCAACCAAACTGGTTACTACGTTGGATTGAACCAACGACGGATTTATTAGCAGTCAATATTTCTAATAATCAAATTGAAGAAATTGCTGTTCAACAACTACCAGCAAACGATCTTCTATTGAATTAGGAAATTTTGTGATGAAATTAACTTTATCTTTATTGACGGTTCTGTCTATTGTTTCGGTGTTAACCATTCCAACCCAATTGTCTGCCCAAACTCCCATTGAAAACTTAAAAAGTATGCAGGGTGTTACTATTTCAGGTCAAGTTGAAAGCGTGGTTGGCAATAATTTTACTCTTAACGACGGAACAGGAGAGATAATTGTGGATGCAGGGCCTCGTTGGTGGCATCAAATCGATTTAAATACTGGGGAGTCTGTCACTGTGGTAGGAGAAATGGGTCGAGATGAATTTGATGCTTTCTCCATCACCCGTGAAAATGGCGAGGTAATCGATATTCGACCATCTCAAGGTCCTCCTCCTTGGTCTGGAGGTAACAGAAGAGACATTCAAAGATAAATACAGCAATTCAAGAGTATAAACAATTAATATTCATTTGTTAGGTGGGCATTGCCTACCCTAATCGCAAAGAATTGTCCGCAGTTTTTACGCAGATAGAGTGAAGAATATAAATAATTAACTATCAACAAACTATGGTACAAACTCCAATTAAACAACCTACAGCTAAACTTCCTCCTTCTACCCATCAATTTGCTGATGTTATTCATCGTCTTGAAGCGGGTGGATCGATGTTACCCGATACGCCAGAAAACTTGATGCAGATTATTGGTATTTATAAAGCTTATGCAGTACCGATGGATTTTTATTGGCGCGACTTATTGTATATTGCTGAACGAGTCTTTTTAGAACCACTTCCCTTCTTTAAATATTTTCTGCCCAAAGAATATCTAGACTTGCACAATCACTATGCAGGTGATGATGCCGACTTGAGAATTTGGCGAGGAGAAGCAACCGCCCATCCAGAATTATTGGAATTTATGGAGAAGGGTAAAACCTTCAAAATGCCAAAACTTTTCCATCACTTATGGCACGATCGCATTAATATGGAATTTGCTGAAGCTTGTATGCGGGCAATGCTTTGGCATGGTAGAGATATGGGTTGGGGTAAGTTTGATGCTTATCTCGATACCGAAGAGTATAAAGCTAATGCAGACAGGGCAATCAAAGCTTATTTTAAATATAATCCTGCTATGTTGGGGTTATATAAACTTTTCCCCGATATGTTCCTCGAACAAGTCAGACAGCTATCTTACTATTCCAACCTAGGTTTATTCTGGGAAGTAATGGCACCAGTGTTCTTTGAAATGTCGGATATCTATGACGAAGGTGGTTTTAAAGGTGTTCCTGATGCCATGAATTTTCTAGTTAATGGCATTTTTGCGATCGCAGGTCGTCCAATTTATCATCATGTTTACATTCGGGGTGAATGCTACGAAATTATCCCCAAGTCTAAAGGTTTTACCTGGCTATATGAAGCTGCCTTACCCTACGTCGAGGCTGTCTTTTATCGTACCGCACCTTTCCGTGGCACAAAATCCTATAATGCCCAAGCTAAACAAGTTCCCGATGAACAAAAAGATTTTCACTACGGCATTTTATACGCTGATGTCTTTCCTGTAGGTACGGCAGGAATTCCTCCGACATTATTAATGGATGATATGTATCATTTTCTGCCAGATTATTTGCAGAAATACTATCAAGAACACTGTCGAGGTGAAGAAGATGTTTTGATTCAATTGGGAATTACTTTCCAGCGCTCAATGTATAACGTAACTTCAGCAGTAATTCAAGCTTTGCGTCAAGCTTTGTTGTATCCTTTAGACGATCAAAACCCTAAACATTTAATGAAAAATCGCGCCTTTTTTGAAGCCCAAATGGATCGTTTCTTGCGTCCTGAAGCTCGTTTAAAAGACATTCAATCCCAAGATTATCGCTAGTTTTAATTAGGTAATAAGTAATAGATAATAATTATTGATTGTCAAGCTTGTTACTTATTACCAACTGACAGATTATTTATACCTAAAATGGTTAGTATGAACGAGCGAAAGGAATTTTTCGAGATTAGTTTTATTTCCGCGATCGCCTTTATTCTGTCTTTGATTATTGCATTATTTACTTGGTTATAAATTTTTAAAATTTTAATGATAGCCAAAGATTTTACATAATATATATTGGCAAGATTTAATTTTAGTAGATATTTAACTATTTCATATTAATTTAAGGGCGTATTATTACGCCCGATTTAATAGTATTTTAACCTATTAAAATAACGTTATCAATGACATGAATAACTCCATTATCTGCCTCAATATCTGCTGCGATTACTGTGGCATTTTTAACTTCAAAACTATCCGAACAATCAATAGAAATTGGTGAACCCTCTAAAGAAATAACCGAATTAATTTTAGCTAAATCTTCTTTCATTAACTTACCTGAAACAACATGATAAGTTAAAATTCTTGCTAACTGAGGAATGTTTTGCACCAAAGTTTGAATTGTTCCTGGGGGTAGTTTGGCAAAAGCATCATCAGTAGGAGCAAAGACTGTAAAAGGTCCAGGACTTTTTAAAGCATCGACTAAATTAGCAGCTTTAACCGCAGTTACTAATGTACTAAATCCTTCTGTATTAACAGCAATATCAACAATATCAGGCATATTTCCAGAGTTTATTTTTGTTGTTTATTAGGAATTTGGGACTATTAAATTTATCTGATCTGTGCAGTAAAAATTTCTTTTCAATGCATTATATAAATCTAGTATTTCTCGATTTAATTGTTTAACTATGACTAAATTTATGTGATTGATAATTTTGATAAGTCCTGTGACTATACAATATAAAGCATTTGGTGACTTAAATAATATTAAAAAATCAATCTTATAGATAAAATATTTTAATTAAACCAAGACAAAAGTTTTAATTTATGATTTTCTATTTTTATCTTAGAACTACTCATTCATATTTTTATAAGTAGCTACAGAAGAAGGTGAAATACGATTCAGATAGCGGAAAATCCAATATTTTAAAACTGTATCTAAAATTACAGGAAAAGTAGCAATAAAGAGAAAGTTAAAATCCCTATTTTCTGGCAAACCTAAATGATTAGCAATTCCTTCTAAAATCACTTCCCATCCATGAGGAGAGTGATAACCAACAAACATATCTGTTAACAGGATAATCAAAAAAGCTTTAGCAGAATCGCTTAAACCATAAACAATTTCATCTAAAAAAGATTTAACTATACCAATTTCTTTTTGGCAAGCAAAAATAATACCAGCAAAAGCAATTAGAGAAAAAATATCAGAAAAAACATTACTAACAGCATTTATACCATGTTCACGATATTCTTCTGCAATTTCGCCAGCTTTTTCTTGTAATCTGATTTCGACTTCTTCTTCAGAAAGACGAGGAGCTAAACCAAGTAAATTTTGAAAATGAAGATTTTCTTCATAGTGCCGTAACTCGATAAAAGCTTCTTCTTCTAAATCTTTATTAATAAAAAGTATTTGTTCTCTTTCGGCAAAATATTCTTTGACAAGAGGTGTTACTAAAAAAGTTTTGGCAATTTGATGAGTCATTAAGGGAACAATAATCAAAATCAGCAAAAATCTAATAGAAATAGCTGTTTTATTACGAGAGCGACGAAATTTTTTTAAAACTTCTTCTTCGGTAGTTTCTGATTGGGGGTCTATCTCCTGTTTGATTCGATTAATTGTTCTCATAAAAGAGCGTGGTAAAACCCCTGTTTTATCTGAAATAGTTTCTAAGTTAGGGTCTTTATTCTTAGGATTGGTTGAATTTTTATTATTTTTTGGTAAGGTAAGTTGATTTTTGGCAACAGCAGAATCAATTGTGATCTTTGAGTCTGAATTAACAGCTATAACATCTTTATTTTGATACCGACTAACAATTTGATCGATAAAATTAAGTTTTTCGACAATTGTTAAATTAGGTTGAGGTGGCAATCCATTACTATAAGTAATTGCTACTTGATTGTTGTTAGGTTGAGTATCAGAAAAGATTAAAAAAGAACGACTAAGCTTAAATTCTGTTAATCTGAACTTAATTGTTTTAAGATAATTATCAACATCAGTACGAAAAACTTTGTAAACACTATCAGAGTAACCCATAGTTTGAGTAAGTACTGGTTGACCATTAAAATGATCATCTTCGATCGCTTTAATTTTTATAGCAGCACGATAAGCTTGATCTAAAGCTCTTTCCGGAGTAGCAGACAACCAGTTTCTTCCGCCACTAATAATGTTTTGTAATTTCATTTGCGTCAATTGATTCTTACCTAATCAAGAACTATCAGATTTTTTTAGACGAACTTATCTACAACAATAATTATGATACTTAGTGTAGTGTAGATAGTATGTTAGCAAAATACTTTCCAGCACGCTGTATTAAAAATACCGATTTAAATTCAAGAGCGTATTGATTGAGGTAATCACCATTTTGAAACATCAAAATGATCTAAAATCTGCTCTATGGTTCTCAGGAACAACCCGTCAAGGCAAAACTTCTCATTTAGTTCGTGAGTTTCAGCAGTGGGTAAAAAAACAACCATCTTCCCTAGCTCAATCCCATCTTCCTCAAGAGCGATTAGCTTCTGTAATCCTAGTCTTTGCTGCGAATAATCATAATCGTCGAGAATTAGCCAACCGTTTAGCTGTTGCGATTGAAGGAACATACCCGATTAATTGTAAAACTCCTGTGGGTTTTATTACCGATGAGGTAATGTTATTTTGGCCTTTAATTTTTGAAAAATTGCAGCTTAAAGCTCAATTTCCTTTGAAATTACGTCCTGAAACCGAACAAGAATTAGCTACTAAATTATGGCGTAATGAAGCTGATTGGGACGTTTTAACTAAAGCAATTCCAGAATATTCTTTAGTTCGTCAATCCCTCGATCTGTTTCAGTTGGCTGCTACTAGTGGTACTCCAATTGAAGACCTTGCCATTATTTTAGAACAAGGTTTGCCTGCTCAAGAACAACAAGAAGCAGTTTGGCAAAGAATGGCAGAATTATTATTAAAGTGGCGTAAATGGTCTTTAGAAAGAGGTTTGTTAAGTTATGGTTTAATCTATGAATTGTATTGGCGTTATTTACTTCTTCATCCTATCTATCAACACCATTTAACCCGTCGCTATCGAGGTGTATTTGCAGATGATGTGGATGACTATCCAGCGATCGCAAGAGATTTATTTGAGTTTCTCTTAGATAGTGGTGCATTTGGCGTTTTTACTTATAATCCCAACGGTAAAATACGTCTGGGTTTAAATGCCGATCCTAATTATTTAGAGGGTTTAGGGGATCGTTGTCAAGTCAGAGAACTATCAGACTCGTTTAATTTCAACGATAAATTAGCTCAACAAGCAACTGCTTTAGTGAATAACACTCCCACTTTCATCAGTCTACCAGAGACAATCGAATCGATTCAAACCATTTCCCGTGCCGAACTATTACGGAAAACAACTGAAATTATTATTGAGGCAGTTAAACAAAACATTATTCAACCAGCAGAAATTGTCATTATTGCTCCTGGTTTAGATGAAATTGCCCGCTATACTTTAATCGAAATTTTGACCGCTAGTGGGATTGCTATCAAACCTCTTAACGAACAACGCCCCTTAATTGCTTCTCCTCTAGTTAGAGCTTTACTAACTTTACTTGCTTTAATCTATCCAGGTTTAGGGCGTTTAGTAGACTCAGATGCGATCGCAGAAATGTTAACTATTCTTAGTTCCTCATCGGTATCAGGTAAATTAGTTCCTGAAATCGATCCTGTTAGGGCTGGTTTACTTGCCGATTATTGCTATCATATCGATCCAGAGCAACCCTATCTTTTACCAATAGAATCTTTTGCTCGTTGGGATCGTTTAGGACACAAAGCAACTAACGCCTATCTAAAAATTGCTACTTGGATTGAACAGCAAAAAACTCAACAACAATCATCTTTTCTCAATCCGACAATTTTGCTAGATCGAGCAATCAATCATTTTTTAGCGCGTGGTAATCATCTTCCCTACGATAAATTAGCTAATCTTAAAGAATTAATGGAAACTACCCAACATTTTTGGGAAGTAGATCGTCGCATCAGACAAAATGAACCAAGTTTCCAAACTCAATCTGATACGATTGCTCAATTTATTTATCTCTTACGCCGAGGTACAATTACCGCTAATCCTCGCCCTACTCAAGAGCTTCAACCCCAACCTAATGCCATTACTTTAGCTACTATTTTTCAGTATCGTTCTTTACGCTCTACTCATCGCTGGCAATTTTGGTTAGATGCAGCTTCTCCTCTCTGGGAACAAGGCGGTGCAGCTACTCTGTTTGCTGCTCATTTATTTCTTAAAGAATGGTCAGGAAAAGTGTGGTTACCTGAAGATGAATACGAAATGAATCGACAGCGTTTGGAGCGCATTTTACAAGATTTAATTGCTAGAGCTTCGGAAAAAATCTTTTTGTGTCACAGCGATCTAAGTGTTAATGGCACAGAACAAACTGGTGCTTTACTGACTCTAGTTCATGCTTCTAAACAAAATCTGAGTAATGTAGCTGAGTTAAAAATTTCTTAGCAAGATAAATAGATGGGCATTGCCCATCTTTATTTAATCAATGTAGTGTTAATTAAGCTTCCTGCTTCTTGCCATAACGAGAAAAGCGACGACGTTGTTTGCGTCTTGCGATCGCTTTACGTTTGCGTTTTTCAATCGGGGTTTCAAAATGACGGTGTTTCTTTAAATCGGGAAAAATACCTGCTTTGGATACTTGTCTTTTAAATCGGCGTAGGGCTGACTCAATCCCTTCATTTTCGCCGATAGTTACTTGAGCCATTAATTAATTCCTCTCCAATAATACAATTGTGTACACTTGTTTTAGCACTTAAATGAAATCTCAAAAAATATACATAAATTCTAAAATTTATGAACAAAGAAAATCAAATAACTGCTAGACTAAAACAATTATTAAATTGAATTAGCCCCAAAAAATCCAATCTACTTTGGCAAAACTCAGTTTGTGGTTAATTTTCCCAACCAATAATCTTAATTGCTAAAAATTTTAACGACAGTAAGAAACAATTGAATTAATAACTGCGATTGTATTTGTTGCCCCAATTGCCACCACCTCTACGGTTGCCACCACCACCTTGACTTTTATTATTGTCACGGTTTCGAGCTTTATTGACTTTTAATTCTCTTCCCATCCATTCCGCTCCGTCAAGAGCTTCAATGGCAGCAGTTTCAGCAGCTTCTGTTTCCATTTCTACGAAACCAAAACCACGCATCTTACCAGTTTCCCGATCAGTTGGTAAATAAACTTTTTTTACCTTGCCATATTCGGCAAAAACTTCATTTAAATCTTCTTGGGTAACTTGGTAAGATAAATTACCTATATAAATGGACATCGAGCATCTCCTGAATCTATAAGATCGGCTTGAGATGTTAGATTCGGAGAAACAATTGTCTGATTAGGAATAAAAACAAAGCTCTAAAACCGAATGTAAATCTCAACTAACAATTATATACTAGCATTTTATTAAAGATTAAACTGTGTCAAAATCTTTTTATAAAAGCCATAGTTTTGACTTGATAACTAAAGTTTTTAGGAGATGAGGAATGTCATTATTAATTTTAATCCTCATTTCCTAATTTTGTGATCTAAAATTATTTAAAATTAGTATTTTTTTGAATTTTGCTATTTAGTATCAGGGCTAACCAATCTTTTTTTCAAAGATTCTACTCGACGTTTAGCAACAGAGTTGTTAGGCTCATATTTTAAAGCTTCTTCATAGCTTTCTAACGCTTTAACTATCATTTGTTTTTTTTCATAAACATTACCCAAATTATTTAAAGCGGTAACATAATCAGGATAAAGTTTTAAAGCTTCTTTATATTGACGAATTGCCGTGTCATATTGCTCTTGAGCAAAGTAAGCATAACCCATTGCATTATGAATTAATGCTTGATTTTCTGGTTCAAGATCTTCTTGAGCTTTTAAAGCTTTTTGAAATATATTAACTGATTGAACAAAAAGTTTTTTATCAAGATAAAGACTGCCCAACTGATAATATTCTTTTGCTGTTCCTTTTTCTTTTTTTAACTTCTTTTGTAAACGAGAAAAAAGATTTTCTTGACGGCGAGTTTTAATCACTTCTATCAAAACAAAAATAGCAGCAAAAAGCAAAATGGCAAGTAAAGCAGAAATATATGCAAGTGGCAATGTTTCAGACATAATTTACTATTTTTGATTTAAATGATACTATTTACTATTAGCAATTATTTTCTCATTGGTTGGTTACTCTCAGGCAAACCCCAATAGTTAATTCTTTCTTGCAACCACCCTGACTCTTGCCAAGCTGCGATCGCGTCTTGAACTTTTTGCCTTAACTCTTGATATTGTAAGCCTTTAGGCATCACTATACATAGAGCTTCACCAGAAAGTCTGACCGGTAATAATTTATATTGGGGATATTCTTGACTCCATCCGGTTAAAACCGTTAAATCGGCAGCAAAAGCGTCAGCTTGGTTCTGTTCTAGTAATTCCAAACCTTCTTGATAAGAATCAACTCCAATTAAGTTAGCATTGGGCAATTTACTTTTAATTACAGCAATAGTTGCCGAATTGTTCAATAAAGCAATGGTGGCTTGTTGAAGCTGCTGAATGGGATTAAGCGATCGCTTCACTGCTACCTTCGGTAGTCGCTTTTTGCTAATCAAACCAGTCCCATCTAAATAATAATAAGGACTCAAATCCACTATGCGTCTACGAGCAGCAGTATCAGAGACTCTAGCAATAACCAAATCAACTTGATCGTCTAAAATTACTTTAAGTCGGTTCTGATTGCTAACAGGTTGAAGTTTTACCGCATTGGCATCACCGAGGATTTCTTGAGCCAAACGATGCGCCAAATCTATTTCTAGACCAACTAAATTACCTTTTTGATCAATAAAACCAAGCGGACGAAGATTATCTTTAACTGCTACGATTAATTGACCACGACTTTTAATTTCTTCTAACTGAGCAGCTACGGTTAGAGAAGCTCTCATTAAAGTCAAAGCTATCAGTGTGATAGCTAAAGTCAAGGCAAATAAAGGTCGTCCTTTCATGAGATTTAGGCGTAGCAAGATTTTGTTGTTCAAAAATGGTTAAAACTCGGCTTATTTGTCAGAGAAACCGAGTTTCATTCATAAATAGTCGATTTTGTTGATTTAAGAACAAGTTTTTATGCCTGTTTGGCTAAGTCTACTACTTTACTAAAAGCTTGAGGATCGACCATTGCTAATTGTGCTAGCATTTTGCGATTCAAACCAATATTTGCTTTTTTTAGGTTACCTGTTAGTTGACTGTAACTCATGCCATGTTGACGCGCAGCAGCATTAATTCTAGTAATCCAAAGACGGCGGAAATCTCTTTTACGTTTGCGGCGGTCGCGATAAGCATTCCGCAATGCCTTCATTACCTGCTGATTAGCTGTGCGGAATAATCTTGAATGAGAACCGCGAAATCCTTTAGCTAGTTTAAGAATTTTTTTGCGACGTTTGCGGGCGACATTACCCCTTTTAACTCTGGTCATAGTTTCTCTTCTTTAGTGAATTTATTTTATTGACGACTATTTCTTTAACTATCAACGTTTGTGTTGGTTTAATAGTTAATTACATATAAGGCATCATCAAACGTACATTTTTTTCATCAGCCTCATCAACTAAAGCAATGTTAGAAAGACGGCGACGAGTACGTTCTTTGCTTTTAGGTTGTAACAAGTGATTTTTAAAAGCTTTCCGTCTAAAAATTTTTTTACCGCTACCAGTAGGACGAAAACGCTTGGCAGCAGCCTTGCGAGTTTTTAACTTAGGCATGAACGATTATTTATAATTCGACACAATTTACCATTATACCTTGATTTTGCTAGTCGTCAGCAATTTATTTTACTGATTATTTTTGATGAACTAAATGAATTAGCTAGACTTTTATAGCAACCGAACTATAGCTTAAATAGGGGTAATTCATGAATTATCCCTACTGAACTCTCTGTGTCTGGTGTTCGGTCGGCGTTCCCTTGCGTCTTGCGGAGGGGCTGACTCTGGAACTTGATTCCAGAGCTTGTACGCCCCGTCCGACGCGGGTTCCGACCGCTGGCGCGCGAAACTATTCTATCGTCCTAATCTTTAATTCAACTGCTATACCACAACTAAATTCTATGAAGAAGCAACTAATTTAGAGCTATCGGAGGCTGAAAATTTGGCTACTAACTGACGAAATTCGTCTCCAGTGATGGTTTCTTGCTCGATCAAAATATCAACAATGCGATCAACGGTAGAGCGATTTTGACGAATGATATTTTTGGCTTTTTCATAAGCATGAATCAGGATTGAGCGGATTTGATCATCGATTTGGTATTCTGTAACCTTAGAATATTCTGAGCGTTTCATCGAATCTCCTCCCAAAAACACTGGTTGTTCTTGTCCTTCTAAAGCAAGAGGACCAAGATCCGACATTCCAAATTTAGTTACCATTTGCCTTGCTAAAGAAGTAACTTTTTCCAGGTCATTACTTGCACCTGTGGTAATTTCGCTATCACCGAAAATAATTTCTTCTGCTGCTCTACCTCCCAAAGTAGAAGTTATCATTGCTAAAATTTGGTTTTTGGTGATTAAACCTTGTTCTTCATCAGGAGTAAACCAAGTCAAACCCTTTGCTTGTCCGCGAGGAATCAACGTAACTTTTTCTAAAGGATCGTGGTCGGGAATGAGAGTAGCAACCAAAGCATGACCAACCTCATGATAAGCAATTAAACGTTTCGCTTTACTATCTACTAAAGATGCACCTTCCATACCTGCTACTACCCGATCAATGGCATCATTGATTTCTAACATGGTAATGGCATCTTTGCGTCTTCTTGCCGTCAGAATAGCAGCTTCATTGAGGAGGTTGGCTAAATCTGCACCAGAGAAACCAGGAGTTCGACGAGCGATCGCATCTAAAGAAATTTCTGGAGCGACTTTTTTATTACGAGCGTGAACTTCTAAAATCCCTAATCTACCTTCAAAATCGGGATAGTCTACCATTACTTGACGGTCAAAACGACCAGGACGAAGTAAGGCTGAATCTAGGACATCGGGACGGTTGGTAGCAGCAATGACAATAATACCTGCATTGCCTTCAAAACCATCCATTTCAGTTAGTAATTGATTAAGAGTTTGTTCTCTCTCATCGTTACCACCACCAATGCCTGCACCTCTTTGACGACCTACTGCATCAATTTCATCGATAAAAATTAAACAAGGTGCATTTTCCTTCGCTTTCCTAAACAAATCGCGGACACGAGATGCACCGACACCAACAAACATTTCGACAAATTCCGAACCAGAGATGCTAAAGAAAGGAACTCCAGCTTCTCCTGCGATCGCTTTAGCTAACAAAGTCTTTCCTGTACCAGGAGGGCCTACTAATAACATTCCTCTTGGTATTTTTGCGCCTATGGCAGTAAATTTTTCTGGTTGTTTGAGAAAAGTAACAATTTCTTGCAATTCTTCTTTAGCTTCTTCAATTCCAGCTACATCTCCAAATTGGATTCCTGTTTTCGCTTCCATTTGAAATCGAGCGCGAGATTTGCCAAAATTAAAAGCTTGACCAGAAGCAGAAGCAGAACGACGAATAATCATCACTAATCCTGCTAGCAACAAAAAAACAATGAAGAGATTGAGAAGAATACCAACCGCAGCCGTGCGATCGGCAGAGTTATCAATTTCTAATTCTGCATTATTGGCTCGAATTTTAGGAATTAAGTTTTGGTCTTGATTTTGATTGAATAAAATTACAGTTTTGGCAGGTTCGTCTGCAGTTTGACCTTTGAGAGTAACTTTTGCCCGATTCGTAGTTTCATCTAATTGAACTTTGTCAATTTGTCCTTGTTCAAGTTGTTGCAAAAACTGACTGTAGCTAAGGGTGTTTTTATTTTCTTGTCCCAAAGCTGGTGTTGTCAAAAGAACAGTTTGTAGAATCATCCAACCAGCAGCAAGTTTTTTCCAAGCAGCAGAACGATGTTTCGGTTGATTTACTACTACAGTAGATTGATTTGATTGATGGTTACAATCTACCTCGGCTGGATTATTTCTGTTCATCTGACAAGTTTTTTTCATATACACAGTGACACTAATTAGCTGAAGTATCTTAAGCCTAACTAAAAAATTCCTATTTCTGCCAGTAATGCTTTCTTAATACTTTTAAAAACAAAATATCTAGATTATATTTCTAGTTTGACACGTTGATCGTGATTTAGAAAAGCTTTAGTACAACTCAAAGCCAGAAGAATTCAAAAAGGCTAAGAGTCAGTCGAGGAGATTATCAGGCGCGAAGCGCTTCGCGCCTTGGCTGCGCCAAGATCGCGCGTGCATCGTGGGGTTAACAAAAATCAAAGAGAAAAAAGTGTTTCAGGTTAAAGAAATTGCTTAACCTATTTTAATTGATTGGATCGTGTTTTATTTTGCACGTATCTCCTATTTGGTTGATAATACTAAATCAAAAAAGCTAGGATTAGATGTAATATGATTACCCGACGTATTTTTCTAAATTATTCCACAATTGCTGCTATATCATACAGTTTGACAATTAATAGTTGTTCTAAAGTTTCTAACCCTCCCAATAATACTCTTAGTAATATTGCAAAAATGAATCAGCGTCTTTATGGTTCAGCGATCAATAGCAGCTATATGAATGATGTAACGTATTTGCAACTAATAAAAGACAACTGCAACATTATCACTCCAGAATGGGAAATGAAATGGGCAGAATTAGAACCAACTCCTGGTGAGTTTAATACATATAATCTTGATAAAATTATCGATTTTGCTGTTACCAATAACCTTAAAGTGCGCGGACACACTCTTTTTTGGGATACTTCTCATCCTAAACACCGCAGTTTTCCTCCCAGCGTACAAGAATTTAGCGATATGTACGAGCAAGTGATGAGAAGATACGAACAAAAAAACGTTATCTTTTGCTGGGATGTGATTAACGAAGTTCTAATCGATCCACAAATGAATCCTAGCGATACTACAGATAATCCAGATTGGAGTTTATTGAAAGGTGTCACACCAGAATTACTTAGGGATATTGTCCAGGTTGTTAATCGCAGATCGCCGAATTTGGAAACTTATATTAATGATTTTAATATTGAACAAGCAGGTGACAAACAAGATAAATTTTTAAAATTAGGTCAATATTTGGCACAAAATACCAACTTAACAGGGTTAGGTATACAATCTCATCTCATTTTTTCTAAAGAGAATCCCTTTCAGATTGACGAATTTGAAGATTTATTAAAAAAAATCAAAGATATTGGACTAAAACCAGTCATTACTGAACTTGACGTGATTATGTATCCACCATTTCCGAATTCTATTGAGGAAATTGACCATATAATAGGTGATTTGTATCAAAAATACTGTGAAACTGCTATCAATAATGGTGTAGATACAATTGTTACCTGGGGAATAACAGATAAATTTTCCTACATATATGATTTTACACAACAGCAACGAGAACAAACGCGCCCACACCCATTTGATAGTCATATGAATCCCAAAAAAGCTCGAGATGCAATAGCAGAAGCTTTATCAATGCCAATCAAATGAGAAAGGGCTACAAAAAATTAATGTTATATGAAATAGAAAAAAGAATGCTACACATCAATCTCCGCGTCGCCGAGTTTCCTTCTTCTCTCCTCAGCTATTCGTAGTAAACATTTAAGTATTTCATATTACTACCTTTTTCAAAAATGTTTCAAAAATGGGAGGAGAGCGATAACAGGGGAATTGCTAATATTTAAAAACTAAAAGTAGTGCGAATAGTACCAATAACTAGATCATCATTATCCTGATTATTATCAGGGGCAGAAACCCACACCACCCCAGGAGTAATCGCAATATGATCCGTCAGCATGTACTGATAAAACGCTTCAACGTGTAAGGAAGTATCCGCATCATCTCCAATCCCTTCAATACTTGAATCAGTTACCCACGGTTCCATCCCTACAATGATTCCTGCTAAATTCCCTTCTTTACCTAAATCAGGCAATGCTAAAGTCGCTGCCCAATTCCACACATCCTGTGTACCTCGGTTCAATTGTTCTGCTAAAGAATCAAGAGTGGTAACTTTACTCAACGTACCCCAACCACCGACAATCAGGCGCGTGCTTATACTATAGGAAAATTGTAAGCTATAGGAATTACTCACTGTGGGTACAGCTTGCCCAAATAAATCTTCAGTTAAAGATTGGATGTTAGCTAGATTACTACCTGTTTCGGTATCGCTTTGGTTATAACCATGCACATAGGTAGCAGCAATGGTTAAACTTTCACTAGGAGTAAAAGTAATTTGTCCCAGGGCTGAAAAAGGGCCATTCAATAATCCATTTCCTTGAGTTGCCTCATTAGCAGGAGAAGCTAAATAACCAGCACTTAGTTCTAATGTATCTGCTAAACGATGAATAATTCCCAACCCAGCATCTCCTGGAGGTAAATAAATCGGGTTGCGAGTGCCAAAAGCAGAAATTGCTCCAGAAGCAGCATCGCCATCGAGGACACTCACGGTATTGGCAATGTCATCGGCTGCGATTCCTGCTGGACCTAAAATTATATTAGTCTTGTCTCCCAGAGGAAAGTTATAAAAGAGTACTTCTAAACCCAAATCATTATCGGCGGGTTCGGCAAAGGCTAAGTCTCCTGCGAAGGTGCCAGTTTCTTCGGCAAAGGAGGGAAAGTTGCCTGTGGAAAGACGGGTAAAGAGTAAGTCTTTTCCTGTGAAGCTGGTTTCTAGTTCGAGGCGGGTACGATTGCCTAAGACGGCTACTTGATCTGCCTCTCCTGCCAAGACGCTACCTAACCCAAAGATTACTTCTCCTGCTAGTTTGGTGGTGGTGGAGAATTGAGTCAATTCTAACTCGCCAATTCTAGCTTGTATTCCATCAGTTCTTCCCTTTAAAATAGCTAATTCTTCTTGAAATTCTTGCATTAACCGTAAAATGGTGTTTAGCTCTTCTTGCGACATAGTTTGGCTATCAGCAAGCAAACGTTCAATTTGATTTAAACAAGCATTTAATCCTGCTGCAAATTCGTAACGAGACAAAGCTTGATTGCCCCGATAAGTTTGATTGGGATAACCTACAATACAACCGTAACGGTCTACTAAACTTCTTAATGCTTCATAAGCCCAATCTGTAGAAGAAACATCTCGTAGTTGGTTGACATTTGTAACTTGATCCATTGAATGCTCATCATTATAGTTTTCTATAATTCTTAAACTATCTTTCTCCGCATTTCTTTGATTTGCTCTTATAACATTTGAACTGAAGTCTTGATTAGCTGGTTGTTCAAAAGCTTTAGCTTCTGTAAATAAAGTAAAAGAAACAACAATTACAGTTAAAGTAATGGTTGGAATTTTGCATAATATATTTAACATTTTTTTCAATACCCACACCAAATTTGTCAAGCAAGCTCAAAAGAATTGCTTTTGTACAGTAGTTTTCTACAGCGTGGTTGGATAGACCAAGATTGATTCTGTTAGGGAACAGAAAAAAATAAGCAATAGTTCAATTCAATGAATTTTGTAGTCTATTCAACAGCATTTATCGCAGTAAAATACAGATTCTATTTTGACATCTTCTCTCAAAAATAAAATTAAAAAATTTCAGAAAAATTAGTTTTGTTTCTAAATTGACTAAAACTTTTTGCTAAATTATTTTGATAATTTTAAACTAAATACAGATTTAAATTTAATATACCTTTATTAGCTGTGTGCTGAATTTAGGAGGTCGCGTCTACGGAATTTATTTCCGCCGTTTAAAAAACGACCGTTTCAGCACAATAACAACGCCCCATCCCTCCAGTAAACTGGGAGATTTCTTACGGAAGAAAGTTAAAAAGGTTGAGACATTAATTTTGTTCGAGTTGATGACCACAAACACGACAAAAATTAGTTAATTTATAAGTTTTTTGGTTGCAATTAGGACAATTGGTATACTGATTGAAACCGCAATAGTGACAAAAGCGATCATTTAGACGTAGTTGAGAATTACAATTAATACAACGAATTTTTTCGATTCTTTTTTTAGCTTGAATTCGTTGATTAAAAACAAATCGTTGCAAAAATTTAATTAAGCCAAAACCCAACAAAGGGATAATTAAAATTAATACATAGTTAGAAACAAATAATAATCCACCCAACAGGGTAACAATCGATTCAATCGCTATCCTAATAAGATTGCCAAACTGAATAAATTCAAAAACTTTAATTAATAAAGGAATGCAAAAAATTAAGAGTAAATGCCAACTCAGTAGTGCTTGTAAGCCTTGATTTTTTATAGTTGCATTTTTGTGCCAAAAGTAAGCCCCGATAATTAATGGTAAAAGAAATAAAGTTTGTAAAAGTAATTGTTTGTTAGGATACCAAAACTGAGCAGATTGATAAGCTTTTTTGATTTGTTTGTATTCTGAAGTATTATTGAGAAGTTTAAGATAAGCATCGGCAGCAGGAACTTGAATTAATCTTGTTTGCTTCTGTAAGATTTGTTGTTTCTTGTTGCTAATTTGATTTGTTTTAGTATCAATCTCAGATTTTATTTGGTCTGCGGTTGTTTGATTGATAGAGTTTTGAGGAGTTTGACCCGCTATTTTTTCAAGTAAGGTTGAATCGTACTGACTTTGTAGAGTTTGAATTTCTTGATTTAGATTAGAAATCTCTGTTCTAATCTGCTCAATATCTGCTTTAATTTCGATGTTATCTGGAGTATTGATCTCTTTTTCTAAACGCAAATAATTGTCACATAATTTGGAAACTTTTCCCAATTTATTTTGATTATTAAAATGAGAAAAATTATTATGGTTAATTAAATTTTCAATTGTTGCTGCTTTTAAAGCAAAACTTTCTTTGTTTGTTGCTGTGTAATAATTTTCAATAGTCGAAAAACAAGGAATTTCTTCTGATGGATTAAATATCCATTGAGAAATATTATTCAAGCCACTAAAGACATTAAACAGAACAAAAATATCGATTAAGATGAGAATAACAAGACTAACTTTGTTAAGCGATTCATGATGAATATAAGTAGATTTACGAATTAACTTTCGGGCAATTTTTTTAATAAAAGAGAACATATATATTTTATAAAGCATCCCAAATTAATAAAATCAGCATACTTTGCTCATCCATTACATGGCTGCTGATGTTGCGAATTTGCAATCTTTAGCAAAAAACCTGAAAAATATTTGTGATCTTGGCGTAGCCAAGGCGCGAAGCGATCGCTACCAGAATGAGAGCTTATTCATTAGTTTTTAATAAGCTAAAAATAAGCCTCGCTCAAAAAGTGTTTTCTATCTAACCCAGCAAAATTATTTGTATATTTTCTTTTAGTTAGATAATTTAAGAGGTTGTTGACAAAATAAGATTTATTTGGGTAATTTCCTGGGATAAATCCAGAAATTCTAAACGCCCATTCATAGTTTCAACTAAAGTTTGAGATAATAATAATCTCATTCCTGGAGATAGATTAATTTCTTGAATTAATTTCTTAATCTCATCTCTACTTAAATTATTGACTGCTGGATTTATCTCATTATTTTTTTGCCAAAGTTGAGCAGGACAATCAAAGTTTATTTCAAGCTTGATTTCATTAAATTTAGGCTCACAATTACTAACAACAGTAATTTTTCCTTCATTCATTAAAGAAATTCCACTGTCAATTAAATTAACAAGTGCTTGAATTAAACGAGCGCGATCGGCAAGTACATAACAAGAAGAGTCACAGGGCTGGATTTCTAATTGCAGATTACGATTAGCAGCTTGTAAATGAGTTAAATTATATACACTATGAAAAACTTCGGCTAATTGAAGAGATTCCAAATGAAGTTGATTAGTGCCGTATTCTGTTTTAGCAACACTAACAATTTCATCGATTAATTTCATAAGCTTTAAAGCAGATTTATATGCTTGAGAAATAAACTCTTTTTGCTCTTCTGGACTGTCACACAAATCCGACAAAATTAATTGATGAAGACCGATTAAACTACTCAAAGGAGAACGTAATTCATGAGAAGTCCGAGCTAAAAAACCCGCTTTAAACTGACTCATTTGTGCTGCCATTTGATAAGCTAGCTGAGTTTGTTTGAGTTCT
The DNA here is from genome assembly GCF_000317575.1 of Stanieria cyanosphaera PCC 7437. NCBI lineage: Bacteria > Bacillati > Cyanobacteriota > Cyanophyceae > Pleurocapsales > Dermocarpellaceae > Stanieria > Stanieria cyanosphaera. The sequence continues at coordinate 2,133,322 of NC_019748.1, forward strand.
TCTTTCAAGTCGTCAATTTCGTTCATGGCTAAATTATAAAAATAGAGTAGATTTAGTTTGCTACTACCTAACTGCTGAATCAAACTTTATAAATATCAAGATTGTGCTAGTAATTATATATAGCGTTTCTTATAGTTGTGAAGTACAGTCAACATCTTGGTTGTTGTTGATGGTTGATAATTGATTGGTAATTGCTATTTGCTACTTTATAACTGGTAACTTGTCACTGGTAACTGATAATGGTGTACCTCATGAATCTAAGAATTGTTATGGCTTCTTTAAAGAATTACAAATCAACAACTCATCATAGCTTAGGATTTTTGAGGTTACCACCATCAAAAGAATTAAAAATCGTGAGAGGCTGAATCTCTCTCTAAGGGCAAGTAGGGCTGTTTCAAACTGAGATAAGTTAAGGAATGAAAAATGCTCAGGAAGTGGTGGCACAGAAAAATCGGGCAATGAGACACAATTTGCTGAAAAACAAGCCTATTTTAGTGTTAACCAAAATGTCAGCCAGAATTCCCTATCCTTACTTTACAGCGGGGTAGTTCATAACTGACGAATTAGCTAAAAGCTAAAAAGGTATTGCTGTAATTAAAGCAATACAAAAACATTGATCAGACAGTAAACTTTTGAACTGGAATCAAGTCTCTTACGAATTCGATCCGTCCGTCGCATCCTCTTTGATAAGATGGGATGATAGAAAACAAAATTAATTGTTATAGAGAATCCCCTCTGTAAATTTAACAATTTGGATTAGGAGGAATGAAGTTGATGAAGAGATTGATAGGCATTTTAGTTACTTTGTGTGTCATAGTAACTTCTTGGGGCGTGACAGGAGTTGCTCAAGCTCAGGCTTTAAATTTAAGCTCCGTTAATTTGCAATCATCGTCTATTTTGGCAGTTCGTCGTAATATTGCTGACGATAAATTAAGCGAAATCCAAGGAAAATTAGACTTAAATAACAGTGATGTTCGGGATTTTCGAGGACTACGTGGATTTTATCCTACCCTAGCTTCTAAAATTATTAAAAACGCCCCTTATGAAAAAGTAGAGGATGTTTTATCAATTCCTGGTTTAAGCGAAAGTCAAAAAGAAAGACTCCAAGCTAATTTAGATAACTTTGTTGTTACTAAAATGTCTGAGGCTTTCAATGAGGGAGATGATCGTTTCAATCCTGGAGTTTACTAAATAACGATAAAAAAAATCCTTTGTTTTACCCTCACCTTCTGTTGGTGTGGGTTTTTTGTTAATATTAGTAAAATTTGTTAAAAAATTGATTCGACTTGAAGGACTTTTTTTTTGATGTTGTTGTCATAGGTTCTGGTGCTGCTGGACTATACGCTGCCTTATGTTTGCCAGAAGAATATCGAGTGGCTTTGGTTACCAAAGATGAGCTTAAAACGGGAGCAAGTGATTGGGCGCAGGGAGGTATTGCAGCAGCAATTAATCCTGATGATTCTCCATTATTACATCTAGAAGATACTCTCAAAGCAGGAGCAGGTTTATGCGATCGCACTGCAGTACAATTTTTAGTAGAAAATGCTGCTAGTTCGATTCAATCTTTAGTAGCAATGGGAGTGGCTTTTGATCGCCACAACAATCATTTGGCAATGACTTTAGAAGCTGCTCATTCTCGTCCTCGTGTACTTCACGCTGCTGATACTACAGGAAGAGCGATCGTTAGTACTTTAACTGAACAAGTTTTACAAAGAGCTAATATTGAAGTTTTTGCTCAAGCTTTTGCCCTCAGTTTATGGCTTCATCCCGATACTGGTGATTGTCAAGGAATTAGTCTACTTCATCAAGGAGAAATTAACTGGTTACAAGCAGCAGCCGTAGTTCTTGCTACTGGTGGTGGGGGTCAAGTTTTTGCTCATACAACTAATCCGACAGTTAGTACGGGAGATGGAGTTGCTTTAGCTTGGCGTAGTGGTGCAATTTTACGAGATTTGGAATTTGTGCAATTTCATCCTACTGCTTTAAGCAAACCAGGCGCACCGCGTTTTTTAATTAGTGAGGCAGTCAGAGGAGAAGGAGCGCATTTAATTGATTCGCAAGGAAAACGATTTGCTTTTGATTATCATCCTGATGGTGAATTAGCACCTAGGGATGTAGTTAGTAGGGCAATTTTTACTCACTTGCAAAAGACTAATCAAACCAATGTTTATTTGGATTTAAGACCAATTCCCGTCGAAAGAATTCGCTATCGTTTTCCGAATATTATTCGTGTCTGTCAAAAATGGGGAGTTGATTTGTTTCAAGAACCAATTCCTGTAACGCCTGCTGCTCATTATTGGATGGGTGGAATTGCTGTTGATACAATGAATCAAACTTCTATCCCTGGTTTATATGCGATCGGAGAAACAGCTAGTACGGGTGTACATGGTGCAAATCGTTTAGCGAGTAATTCATTACTAGAATGTCTTGTTTATGCAGCCCAATTGTCAAAACTGGTAATTAATCACACAACACCCTTACCAAAAAGTGAGGTACTCAAAGTGATTGAAGAAGATTGGCAAGGGCAATGTAACGTAGTAGTTACTATTAGAGAAAAACTACCTGATTTAGTTTGGCAAAGTGCAGGCATCTGTCGCACACAGGAGATTATGACAAGTGCGATCGCTCTAATTGAATCATGGCGCACTCAATTAGCTTCTCTTTCTTTCAATCAATATGTTGAAAAATTATCTCCTTGCGATCGAGTTAAATTGATTTCTCCTAATGCCGAACAACAATTGCGTCTGTATACTGAAACCTTAAATTTGCTTGATATCGCTTATTTAATCTTGAAAAGTGCCATATTTCGGACTGAAAGCCGAGGTGGACATTATCGTGATGATTATCCTGAGCCTGACGCTCATTGGCAGGTACATACAATGGTACAGCAAGATAGTTGGTACACTGCTTCACTCGATTAATCAGCTAAAAAATATTCATCAAGACATTCCGCTATAGAAAAAGGACATTTTTCAGGAAAAGCCACTACAGACAATCCTGTTTCATCACTAGCTTGTTTTTTAGCAGCTAAATAACAAGTAGTAATTATTTCTGGTAAGTAATTTTTGAGACTAGGACTATCAGAGAATAATCTTTCAATTCTGCGTCGATGTTCTCTAATACTAGATTTCCAAATAATGTTACTTTGGCAAAAGTCCTCATTTCAGGCTGAGGATTATTGATTTAGTATTGACAATGTTTAGTTATATATCAGTTTTTGCAGTTAATGAGGTACAAAGTTTTTTGTAACAAAGGCAAGAGCTGTTTCAGTTATCTATTATCAATTATTTTTTGTTTTCTGTTTTCTACTTTCAAGTGGCAGGCGCTGACTGCATCTGCACAGTTAACTGAGGAATTCTATAGCAGTTACTATCTCATGAGAAAATTATACTTTCTTGTCCCAGGCACAACTAAAAAATTCGGTGGTGGCGGACTATGGGCAGAGCTAAAAATTTTGCAACTAGCTCAACAAATTTGCTCGGCAGAAATTGTTACTTATCGTCAACGAGAAGAATCATCTTTATTTTTGGAAGATTTACTCAAAAATGAGCATTTAAATGATTGTATTTTTGTAGTTAGTTGGGGTTTTGACGTACCAAAATTAATTAAAAAACTGAAACCATTACCTATTATTTATCATGCTCATAGTGCAGGTTATGGTTTTGATTTACCTTCAAATATTCCAATTATTGCCGTTAGTCGTAACACAATGGGTTATTGGGGACAAAAATCTCCTAATTCTTTAATTTATTATTTACCTAATCAAATCGATCCAGGTTTTACTAATTTTAATCAGCCTAGAGATATTGATGTTTTGGTGCAAACCCGCAAGTCTTCTCAATATTTACTTGAACAATTAATTCCTGCTTTACAACAACATTTTCAGGTTAAAGTTTTAGATGGTTATGTTGAAGATTTAGTCGGATTATTTAATCGCACAAAAATTTATCTTTATGATTCGGCTGAATACTGGGTAGTAAATGGTGTAACTGAAGGTTTTGGTTTACCGCCTTTGGAAGCTTTGGTTTGTGGATGTCAGGTCTTTTCTAGTGTTAATAGTGCGTTAGCCGATTATCTCGATCCCAGTTTTAATTGTTATAAAATTGCTGGTTATGCTTTAGAATTTGACCTTAATCGAATTATGTCAGTTTTAAATTCTTCAGAAAAATTTCAATTATCAGAATCATTTTTTGAACAATATAGAGCAGAAAATATTCTGAAAAGATTAGAGGTAATTTTGACAGAAGTTAATTACTTTTTTGATCATGAGCAAAAGTATCAAACTCAGATTGCAGGATTAAGTTTGTGGCGAATTCAACAACGATGGAGTCAGAAAACTTTGCAGAAAATCGGTAAAAAATTGTCTTTTAAAAAATAATAAATATAGCGTTTCTCATCTTGGTAAGGTACGCCAGTTATCAGCAAGTATAGCAGTACAAAGAAAGATTAGGACATTATTGTAAATCGTAGGGGCGATTGGCCAATCGCCCTGACAAGATTTGCGTGTCCTAACCTAAATACGTAGTGTTATAAAAAGTAGAGACGTAACATGTTACGTCTGTACAAAAGCGCGAAGCTTCAGAAACGTGAAACGAAAGATCAAAAAGTTGATCTGCTATTGGCTGTGGACAAACAATTAACTCCGATGATGACGCGTCATCATCAGCCGAAGGCGCGCAGAGCGATCAACCATTAACGCTCAATCAGGAGCGAACGGATGTACCTTATAGAGCGTGAGAACTGCTATAAATTAAACTTTGGAAAAAACTACTTGTTGTGGTTGGTCTTGATACTTACCTTGACGAGTATCATAACTTACATCACAGCGATCGCCTTCTAAAAATAATAATTGTACCACTCCTTCTGAAGCGTAGATGCGACAATCAGCACTAGAAGAATTAGAAAATTCTAAAGTTAGATGTCCACGCCAACCAGCTTCAGCGGGAGTGAGATTGGCAATTAGTCCGACACGGGCATAAGTACTTTTTCCTATGCACAATACAGTAATATTGTCAGGCAAAGCAAGTTTTTCTAAAGCTACTCCCAAGCCGTAGGAATGAGCAGGCAAAATAAAATAACTACCATTTTTATCTTGATGTAGAGATGTCGGTTCTAAGTTATCGGGATTAAAGTTTTTTGGATCGACAACTGTACCTGGAATATGACGGAAAATACGAAATTCTGAGGGAGAAAGGCGAATATCGTAACCAAAACTGCCTAAACCATAGGAAATTACTGGTATATCTTTGATTTTGCGAATTAATTTTGGTTCAAAAGGAGTAATCATCCCTTTGTTTGCCATTTCAGTAATCCAGGTATCGTTTTTAATCACGGTAATAATCAGCTTATGGTGAGAATCGATTTACTAGGATACCGAATAACGTTCTTAGTAAGAATATTTTCACCATTATTTTCTAAGATTTGGCTTGAAGAAAACGTAATTCTGTTTCTTGTTTGATTGCTGCTAAAGTTTTTTGTAAGGTATCTTCGTAAATGCCATAGAATATACTACCACCAGCATTAGGTTGAACAGAGACTTGATGAGTAATTAAAACTTGATCGGCGGGTGCGCTAGGATAAGGAGAAACTGGTTCAATTGTCCACTTGCCATTAAGCGATTTGAGATCGCCATTAACTATTTGAAAACTAATTTGCTGAGGATAGACTTCAGTTACAGCAATGCGGATGCGAGTTTTTTTGTTAATTACTAATACCTGAACGGAATTAATTTGTTCAAATACCTTTTTATTGCCATTAGCTTGGATTAATTGGCTACTAGCAACATTAGGTAAGAATTGCTCAAAATTATTGTAATCTGTTAAAACTTCCCAGACTTTAGCTGCGGGAGCTTTGATTAACACTCTAGCTGTATAGTTGCCTTCTTTTCCTGCTAAAGTTACTTTGCCATCTCTTAAAGCTGCTCTTTCTAAGGCAGGAAGTTGATCTACTGGGCCATCAAATAGTTTAGCTGAAACCGAAGGAACGTAAATCGTCAGCAGTAAAATAGCGATCGCTATTGAGCAATATTTTTTCAGGTAAGGAGTAATTGGCACTGGACAACACCGTGATAAATAAACTTTGCCCATTCTAACCTCAGTTTTAATCTTGGCTAGACTATTGATACCAATAGGTTTGTCGCTGAAAAGGATAAGTTGGTAGTGCGACTTTGCTATAGTCAGAATTTTGATAAAAACTGAACCAATCGAGAGTTTTACCCGATACGTATAATTGAGCTATTTCTACTAGAGATGCTTCAGTAGTAAATTCAATTGGATTGAGTTTAATAACATTATTATCAACTTTTTTGGTAAATTTACCAGACCATACTCCCGATTGCAATTCTTCTCTTAAGAAAGCTGTTAATTTTCTCTCTAATTCTTGGATTGAAATAGCCATAACTGCCAAACGATGGTTAAAATGCGATCGCCCTACACTGGCAGTAAAGCACACATCTTCTAACGAAAGATCGTGATTACTCTTGAAAAATTCTAGATATCTTTGAACTAAATCTTTTAAAGCGCGATCGCTTTTAGCCGAAAGAACAAATAATTGACATAATGCCTTTTGACTTTCGCCTTTTGTAGAGACGTAACATGTTACGTCTCTACTTCTATTAACTGATTCCTGAATCACTACATGAGCATTAGTACCACTGAAACCAAAGGCACTCACTCCCGCCATTCTAGGTTTGTTCGTATTTAACCAAGGCATCATTTCTGTAGCGACTTGAATAGGTAACTCATGCCAATTAATTTGGTGGTTGGGTTGCTGAAAATGAAGATTAGCAGGGATTTTTTGCTGTTGGAAAGATAATACTACTTTAATTAAACTGGCAATACCAGCAGCAGCTTCGGTATGACCGATATTAGTTTTAACTGAACCCAGAATTAAAGGTTTTTCTCTCTTATTAAATACTTCCCCTAACGCATTAACTTCAATCGGATCGCCTAACGCCGTACCCGTACCGTGAGTCTCTAAATAATCAATTTGACTCGGTTCGATCTGACTCTTTGCCAAAGCTTGACGAATCACTGCTTGTTGAGACAAACCATTAGGCGCAGTTAAACCGCTAGTACGTCCATCCTGATTGACTGCCGAACCAGAAATAACAGCTAAAATCTGATCGCCAGATGAAATTGCATCACTAAGACGTTTTAAAACAATTACCCCACAACCTTCCGAACGCACAAAACCATCCGCTTTCGCATCGAAACTGTGACAAAATCCCGTTGGTGAAAGCATTTTTGCTTGAGAAAAGTTGATACTAATTTCTGGAGAAATTAACCGATTGACACCACCAGCTAAAGCTAAATCGCATTCGCGATTCCGCAAACTCTGACAAGCTAAATGAACTGCTACTAAAGAAGAGGAACAGGCCGTATCTACTGCGATCGCAGGGCCTGTTAAACCTAAAGTATAGGATAAACGACCTGCTGCCACACTATGAGTATTACCCGTAGTTAAGTAAGCATCTATTTCTGTATTATTCCTACTCAATAACTGATGCCAATAATCAATACTACAGATACCTATAAACACACCTGTAGCAGAACCACTCAAACTATCGGGTGCAATGGCAGCATTTTCTAAAGCTTCCCAACTTACTTCTAACAATAATCTCTGTTGCGGATCGAGACTAATTGCTTCCCTTGGTGCAATACGAAAAAATTGAGCATCAAATTCTTTTAGATTAGGAACAAATCCTCCTTTGCGACTACAAATTTGCTTGGGATAATAAGAATCGATTTGCCAATGTTGAGGCGGAACTTCTGTAATCGCATCAGTACCACTACAAAGTAACTGCCAAAAAGATTCTGGACTATTGACACCACCAGGAAAACGACAACCCATTCCGATAATTGCGATTTCTTCAGACTTAGCATTTTCTAAAGCTTCTAGTTTTGCCTGCATTTGTTTTAAGGCAAGTAAGGCGCGTTTGGTGGGAGATAAATTATCTGTCATTGAAAATTGAAGAATACTTAATAAAAAGCGATCAAGTTTAATTGATTTTTACTTGATTTATTGTTTAGTTCCAAAAATTGAATATAAGAATTTTAGTTCAAATTGCTCGTATACTTTCTCGTACAATATTTATGCCAAATTTAATCTGAATCTAAGTTATAGCAGTACAAAGAAAGATTAGGACATTATTGTAAATCGTAGGGGCGATTGGCCAATCGCCCTGACAAGATTTGCGTGTCCTAACCTAAATACGTAGTGTTATAGTTGCTAGATTAGGCTTACAAATTCAAGCTCCCATTGGAACTCCTCAAATTATTGAAATATCGCAAGAAATTATAGATATTGAACCAAATCTTGAAAGTTTTGTTGCTGGAACAGCACATGGTACAGAATTTATTCCTGGTTGTATCGATCAATGGACTTTGATTGCAACTAGCGAGCCTGCAAATAGACCAAGATTAGTTTCTCTAGCTGTGTTGTTTGGTTGGACTCACGCAAATGATCGCCAATTTATTTTTCAAAACATTCCGCCACGCATAATTTACTCAGTAGATCACGGACATTTTTTTCCTAATCCCCCAGATTGGAAAATAAAAGACCATGAATGTAATTTTACTAATGCTGAATTAAAGCAGGTATACGATATATTAATAAATGTAACAGAAGAAATGATTGTAGAAGTAGTTGCTGTTCCACCAAAGGAATGGGGAATCAGTTTAAAAGAAAGATTGGGAATGATAATTTATCTAACCAAAAGAAAAAAAGAATTACAAAATCATTTAGAATCCCGTTTAAGCATTAGCTAAGACAAAAGTAAAATCAATGGCTAGTAGATATAGCATAGTCCAATACGTTCCAAATCCTATCGCTGACGAAAGGATCAACATTGGCATTGTTGCTTTTAACGAACGGTTAGTACGAACTCGTTTTTTGAAGTCTTGGAAGCGTGTACGTCACTTTGCCATTGAAGATAAAGATATTGATTTTTTACAAGAGTTTAAAACTCATCTTCAAAAATCAACTTCTTTAGGATTATTATTTTCCGAAAATATAGAAGATAGAGAATCAAACTACGAGCGTTTAAATAAAATTGCTCAATCATGGGGTAATAGTATTCAATTCACTGAACCTAGAGGTTCTTTAGACGATCCCGATACGTTATTGGAAAATATTTTTGATATTTTATTAATAGAACCAATTACTTCAGAAACCCCATTTCGCGATCGCCAAGCTGCTGCAAAAATTGCGACAAGAAAAGTTAAAAAAGTTTTAGAAAAATTTGGAGAAGAAGCGAAAAATCTTTTAAAGAAAGATTATAAATTAGCAGGTCATTACGCTAAACATAAATTTGATGTTGCAGTAGCTAATGGAAGACCTTTTTTTGCTGCTCAAGCAATTTCTTTTGAGATACAGACTACCGAACAGTTAATAAATTCTACCTCTTGGATGATTGCTGATGTTAAAGAAATCCAACCTGCTACACCGTTAGCTGTAATCGTATTACCTCCAAAAGAAGAATCTCCTCATTATAAGCAGTTGCAAGCTACTTATCAAGAAACAATGTCTACTTATGCTTCTTTAGGAGCAGAAATTGTTCAAGAAAATGAGATTGAAGCTTGGACATCTGAACGTTTAGATAAAGAATTGATAAGCCTTTGAGCTTAGATATTGGTTAGTTATTATTTAATCGCTTTCTAAACACGCAGACAATTATCACAATGACCACAACTAAAACCTTTTGCTTCGCTACTAAACCCAAATGCTGCTAATAAAAATTGCCACCGGCATTGTTTAGTTTGTAAAAAAGCGTGTCTTTGTTTTTGCCAAGCTTGTTGTTGAAGATCGCTACGATTTAATTTGAGACTAGTAGATTGTTTTTGATAGGTAAAAGGATCTTGCCACCTTACTAAACCTTCACTGTAAAGCAAACTAAGAGCAAGATCACCTCCAGAAAATTGACGCGCGATCGCATTTATCTCGCCTTGAGATGGTATTTGTTTAATTAATTGCTTTGCTTGAAGATACTGTTTTTCCAGTTTTTGTGTAAAAAATTGACTGCGTTGTTTGTCTTCTGGGTTAAACCATCCAGTTGGTTCACTAATTAAGGTTAAAGCATCTGCTGGTTTCCCATCTCTTCCTCCTCTTCCCACTTCTTGCATATATTCTGATAATAATTCTGGTGCATGAAAATGAACGATCCAACGAACATCACTTTTATCAATTCCCATCCCGAAAGCTGAAGTACAAACAGTAAATTGAATTTTTCCCGTCAACCAATCCTGTTCGATAGTTCTTCTGGCTTGAGTAGGTAATCCTGCATGATAAGCTTGAACTGCATAGCCAATTGATCGCAACCATTGAGTTAACTCTTCACTATCTCGACGAGAACGAACATAAACTAACCCAGCTTGATTTTTTCTTGCCCCAATAAACTTTAATACTTGTTGTTTTCTTCCTCTCGGAGTCCAAATCGTTTTAACTTGCAAATTGAGATTAGCGCGATAAGGATTAATTAAAAAAACTTCTGGTCGATCTAACTGTAACTGTTGCGTAATAGTTTTTTGAGTAAGAGGATCGGCAGTTGCCGTAAACGCTGCGATCGCCATTTTAGTTCCTGGTGGTTTGTGTTTTAATAAACTAGGACGAACAATTCCTAAACGAGTATAAGCAGGACGAAATGTTGTTCCCCACTGGACTAAACAATGTGCTTCATCTAATACCAAACCATTAATTTTAATTTGCGGTTGACTAATAATTTCCCAAATTGAAGGACTTAAAAGAGTTTCAGGGGAAAGATAAACTAATCGCAGTTTTTGTCTTGTTATAGCTTGTAAAGTTTGCTTTTTTTGTTCCCTTGATAATTCACTATGAATTAAAGCAGCAGGTAAATTTTTTTGTTGTAATTGATTGACTTGATTTTCCATCAAAGCTACTAAGGGAGAAACAATTAAAGTCAAACCAGTTTGTAACAAAGCAGGTAGTTGAAAACAAATTGATTTTCCTCCGCCTGTAGGCATTACGATTAAAACATCTTTGCCTGTTAAGAAACTATCGATTATTTCTGCTTGAGGATAACGAAAATCTTGATAACCCCAAATTTTTTGTAACTCAGTTTGAATTAACTGGCGATTGAATAAAGACATGAACTATATAACGTAGAGCTTTCTGAATCAGTTATAACTCTTTGGTTTTTAATTAAATCTATTATTTGAAGTTTGATACGCTACCATTACTTCAAACCAAATGTTTATACGCCCAGTCCCCTACGATTCAATATCCTGTCTTAACTTATAGTAGGGATAGTTGAAAATCAAGAGAAAAATTGTCTGATTTTAGTTTCATTGTATTCTTATTTTAGAAGCGGAACTGTAAACCCAGCCACAACCCTTGCTGCTGCAAATCCAGACCTAATCTTTCAGTCCCTGTTCCATCTAAATACTCAAACTTGTTAAATTGATAAGCAAACTGAAGTGCGGTAAGGCGAGAAAATCGATATTGACCACCAATCAGTAATTTCCAGGCTAAGTTTTGATCGGCATTAATATCAAACCCAGAGATATCTCCTCGAAAACCCACAGCCCAACGTTCAGATAGTTCCAGTCCGATTTGAGTTCCAATCATGGGTTCAACGAAGAAAGTAGAAAGCTCAACATCCTGGTTGGGAATATCTATGCCACCAATGTTAATTGCGTTGATTTGTGTATCTTGACCTAGCCAATTCATTCGTAATCCTAAAATCGGATCAACAACAAGATGAGGATAAGAATTGGATGTAGTGTCATTTTTGCCTAAATACTCATCGACAACCCGATAAAAAACTGCCAAATCCAATACACCCTGACGAGCATCCAAACTGACTTCTGCATTAACGTTGACATCGGTATTGATGCCATAAGCTTGAAGAAATGCTGCTGGTATCGTTATATCAAGATTACCATCTTTGCCAATTGAGAGATAAGAGCCATCGATGATGAAACCTAAGCGGTTTTTTTGCGCCTCCAGTCTTAAAGATGTAGCAAAAATGCGATCAAGGTTAAAAATATCACTAAAGCCTGCTTCAACAAATGCGCTGCGTCCTCGAACTGTAATGTCGGCTTCAACATCAAAAGGAACAAACAAGTATGGTTCTACTGAAAATTGCCAGCGATTATCTGATGGATTGTTAATAGTAGAAGCTTTTTTAGCAGACAGAAAAGGTTGGGATAAGTCTGACTTGACTTCTGAAAGTTCGTCTAGTTGTAGAAACGCTTCTGTTGAAAAAGATAGAGGTGATTCTTGGGTAATAACCTCGATATCTTCTACCGTCATAGACGAAACAAATATTGGTGTTGAAAACATCTCTAACTTTGTGCTTGGTAATGACTCACTTGCCCAAACAGGAAAGCTAGCAAATGCGATCGCTAATGAAAGAGTCTTGCTAGTAAAAGACAACCAACTAAAATTCTTTAAGCTTGGTTGAGTGGAGATTTGCATGGCTGCCCCTAATTTTCATCTGAGGAAAGAAACTTAGAGGGAAGAAAAATAAAAGGTTCAGCAGGTTGGAATTGTTCTGCTACATTGCCTGAATAAAACACACCATCTTTGAGCGTTAGCTTCATGGTTGATGCTCCTTCTTCAAAATCAAGATCGGATAAATTGACCCAGAATACATTGGGGCTACGAGTTGATTCAAAGAAATAACGCTTGTTTTTCTGATCAGCCACAGTACGCCAGAGTGTAGAAGAAATATTAGGCTGTCCAGGAGTATTAATTCCTCTAGGAACGGAGACATTGCGAATCACTGAAAAAACACTAGCAGTAGCCTCATCAACGTCAGATGTTTGTGGAATTGCATTAATATAAAATGAAGCGCGAACAAAACGATCAGCAGCACGATTCGTTCCTGGCAACATCGTTGTACCGCCAATCTGTTTCCAGTAATCATTGAGAGCAAGCTGCTGCTCATAGATAGGAGAGTTTGTCATCACCTGATATTGACGGTTATGGTGAATCTGAAGTTTTCCATCCACATATTCAAAAATGGCCGAGTCACCTGTGGCATCAGAAATAGACAAGTGCAACTGACCAGGTTTTCCGTCTGGAGTCATTGTCGTAACTATATAAAAGGGTTCTTGGCGCATCGCTTCCACTGCTTCTGCTACAGTGGCGTAGTTGTCGAGGAAATACTGCGCCCATAAAGAAATCGATAGGGGTTTACGGGAGTCATTTTCAGTCGGGGTAACATATTCAGACTCAACCAGATAAAGTAGGTTAGCTACTAAACCTTTTTCATTCATGCCGTCTGCTGTGCCAGCATCAAAACCCGATGCGATGACACTACCGTATTTGGAAGTCCATTCAATTGAGTTTTCACCAGCAACACCATTACGTTCTACACCTCTTGGTAAAGCCCAAAGGTTTGTTAACATTTCGGTTTGCCAGTCCATAGTGCGTGCAGTAAAAATCGTGTCATCTGGCCCTAGATAAACGACACGAGTGCAAGCGATCGCAGCAGGTATTGGCAACGATCCAATCATCAATGCAGTTACTGCGCTGACTAGAGAGCGATGAGTCATAATTCCTCTTATGATGAATGAATCTCTGCTAAATGCATCTATGTTTAGTAGAGATCTCAATAAATTGGATTAAAATCTAGATTTTATTTGATAATAAGTGGTTCTTTAAAGAAATGATTGGAAGAGAAAGTGAAGAATAATTATTCTTCCCATAATCGACGACGAGGTGAACCATTAAGCCGTTGATGAGTATCTTGTAATAAAGTAGGTATATCCAAATTTTCTGGGCAACGAGGCAGACAATCACCGCAGCTTGTACAACGATTGCCTTTTTTTCCTGGAAACCAATGACCAGCATTTTCAAACATTCGATAGCGGTATTGTCCGTAATCTGTCATGTCATAAGCTACAGCTAGGTTACGTAGGCGCAATACTTCAGGAATATTAATTTGTTCTGGACAAGGCAGACATTGATAGCATTGGCTACAGCGAGTATCAGTTAGGTTTTGGTTGAAATGCGCTTCTAAACGTCTAAATACTGTTTGTTCTTGTTCGTTTAAAGGCTCATCTCGGTCTGCTATTTGTAAAGGAGTGATTAATTCTTCAGGTTTAGCAGCACCCACACTTAAAGTAGTAATTCTGCGATCGCTTAATAAAAACCGATAATTTAATTCTAAAGGTGAAAAGGGTCGACACAAATTTTGTAAGGTTTCTGAAGGAGTATAGAGTTTTCCTCCTTTATCGGCTGGAGAAATAATAAAAACTCCCATGTCTTGTTGATGAGCTAAAGCGATCGCAGCTTGATTACGTTGCCAGAAATAGTAATAGTGGAGATTAACAAAGTCAAATAAATTAGTTTTAATCGCAGCTAAAATTAGTTCTAAGGAACCATGGGTAGAAAAACCAAGATACCTGACTTTACCTTGACTGATTGCTTCTTGTATCGCTAACAAACAGCCTTCAGACTGAACCCAATCAAGATGTTCCCAAGTATTAATCCCATGAATTGCCAAACAATCAAGATAATCTAGCTTTAATCTTGTCAAAGATTGATCGAGCCATTCTTGTATTTGCGCTTGTTTGGGAGTTGGCGGTAGCTTAGTAGTAAGATAAAACTGGTTTCTTGGTAAAGCTAAGGATTGTAAAGCTAGTCCCAAATATTCTTCACTTTTACCATAAGCTTTGGCGGTTTCTAAATGATTGATTCCAAGTTCAATTGCAGTTGCGATTGTCTTTTGTACAACTTCAGCAGACTCCAGACAACGCATGGTTCCAAGGGAAAAAACAGATAAATTGAGATTAGTTTTACCAAACCGCCGATAAAGCATGAAATTATTTTAAATTCAGAACTCAGTCTCAAGGAATTCAAAATTACTATTTCATACTAAGCTAATTAAGTCTTTATTGATCGCTACTACTATAACCACCCCTTTTAATCAATTCTTCTGGACTCAAACCAGCGACAAAATCTTTAAAAGCTTTTCTTTCTTCTTCATCAGCATCTCGATCAACGGGAATAGAAGCATCTGCAACTACTTCTTCCATCACCCAAATTGGACTATCTGTTCGTAAAGCGATCGCGATCGCATCACTAGGACGACAATCAATTTCTTTGGTTACTCCTCCTAAATTTAGACATAGTACAGCATAAAAAGTATTATCTTGAAGAGAATGAATAATAATTCTCTCTAAATCGATTTCCCAAGCGTCAAAAATATTAGTAATCAGATCGTGGGTGAGAGGACGGGGTGATTGCTGTCTTTCTAACGCATTAATAATAGCTTTGGCTTGATCCTGTCCAATAAAAATAGGCAATGCTCTTCTTTCAGAACCATCCTTTAAGAGTATGATAGGACTACGAGTCATCGCATCGAAAGCAATCCCAGCAACTTTCATTTCAATCATTGATTTAGCCTCTCAGTTAACATCGGCAGTAGTAAAACCAGAACAAAAGGATAAACAAGACAAATTTAATTGAGCTTGAGATCCGAAACTGAATTTAACTTTTTTTAACAACCTTATTAGGAGAAAATACTTAATCAGGTCGCTTAAAATGGTACTGTTTAACACAGTATGCCCTAATTTATAATTATTGCCTTGGCTGTTCAAGAAAAATTACAGCTATCGGCAGGCAAAAGCCATAGTAAATATTTAATTGTATTAATCAACGTTTAGTTATATTGTCTCAAATTTAAGAATATGTTTACAGGATTAGTTCAGACTTTGGGAGTCATTAGTAGTCAGGGAAAAGATCTCTTTAAGATCGATATTAAGGGTAATTATTCTGACATAGTTTTAACAGATTTGGCTATTGGTGACAGTGTTGCAGTCGATGGAGTTTGTTTGACTGTAGAGACAATTTTATCTCAAGGTTTTGTTGCCACTGCTTCGCCAGAAACTTTAGCAAGAACAACTTTAGGAATGCGTATTGAAGCAACAGATTATGTAAATATAGAAACCTCTTTGCGCGTTGGCAGCAAAATTGGCGGGCATTTTGTAACCGGTCACGTAGATGGAATTGGCTGTTTAATTGAATCAGTTTCTTGTCAAAAATCTTGGGAGATGATTTTTGGTCAACCTTCTAATTTAAACGATCAATGGCAGAGTAGAATTGCGCGTTATCTGGTGACAAAAGGTAGTATTGCGGTGAATGGAATTAGTTTAACTGTAGCTGATTGTGCTACTGATGGAAGTTGGTTTAAAGTTGCTGTTATTCCCCATACTTACACAGAAACTAATCTTTGTTATCTTCAACCAGGAGATTTAGTTAATCTTGAGGGTGATATTTTAGGTAAATACGTTGATAAACTGCTCGGTTTCGGTTTGCCAACTCAACATCAATCCGAAGATATTAGTTTAGCTTTTCTTGCGGAAAATGGTTATTTTTAGTAAAAATTATTTGAATTAAAAACAATTTTATTTTTGTCTATTTTAGTTAGATATTTCAAAATTTTCAGTAGTTTTATCGATAATAATTATCTCGGCTTCTTAATTTCAGTTTATCTTCTTCAAAATTAGCTATTTTTACTATTAATTAATTTAAATTTGCGGTTTAAAATAAGCGTAATCTCAGCTTATTAATATAAATTTATAGTAAATTTTACTGAATAATAGAGATAAAGTATAGCCGATTTTGTCAATCTATGTATATATAGAATAAGAGTTAAGCTTCAATTGATTTTCTCTAATTTAATTTTTATTAATAATTTAAACTTAAGAGCCGTGAATAAAGAAAAGAAAGACCAAATTACTCGTAATGTTATGGAGTTACTTGTAGAAGAGGAAATTGAACGACAAATCAGTCGTCTTCCTGTTCCGATTAGTCAATATATTAATCGTGTTGAAGTAGCTACCTATGCCTTAAATAGATTACCTCCTTTATATGCTTCTTCCCACGAAGGTTTTAATAAACAAAAGTTAAAAGGTAAAGCAGAATTTAGTGCTGATGTTACTAAAGCAGTCCGACAAGGATTTGCTGCGGTACAAAAAGATTTATTGCGTAATTCTACGCCTTTAATTGCAGAAGAATATCGAGAATTAGAAGAAGCTAAAAAAGCTTTACAAGAGCTAATAGATTTTCTGCCTCATCGAGAGTTTTCTTGGTCAAATCTAGTTAAAGTAATTAAACCTGTTCTGATTAAATTAAACCAACAACAAAAACTGAAGCAAGAATTAGTTAAATCTAAATCTACTTCTAGTCCTTTGTGGGATGATTCGGTTTATCGAAAATAAATTTTCTTTAATTAAGATAGTTTTTATTGGTTTATTTGGTTGTTTCTGGTTTTACAGCTAAAGTGCGATCTCGCCTAGGCGCGAGGCGCGTAGCGAGAGGTTCGCTCTTGAGGAACGCGATCGCCTGTACAACGTCAAACAACCGCGAGACATTTGAACAAATCGCCCAAGAATATATATAAAAGATTAGAATTATTAAACAAGATACAGCAGTAACTGTCGGTTCTGATTTTGAATAATTAGACCAAACAAAAGATAGCATGATGAGGATTTTGTTTAAGACTACTCGAATGTTATTTTACGAGTTAGTCAAGCAATTTTCTGAAACAGAATGATGATTTTACTGACAATATCTTTAATTTCTCTAGGAATTTGGCTTTATTTACTGGGTTTTTGGGGAAACTTTTGGCGAGCAAAGGAACGTTTAGAAACACAACATATTAAGCTTGAATCATATCCTTCCATCGCTGTTATTATTCCTGCCAGAAACGAAGCGGAATTATTACCCCAAACCTTGCGATCGCTCTTAGTACAGGATTATCCAGGAGATTATTCTATTGTTTTAATTGATGATGGCAGTACCGATGGCACGGCTCAAATCGCTCAAGAATTCTTCAAAACAAACAAATTAAAAATTATTGAAAGTCAAGTTTTACCTCAAGGATGGACAGGTAAACTATGGGCAATTCAACAAGGAATTAGTTATGCTCAACAACAAAATCCCACACCAAAATACTTCTTACTAACCGATGCGGATATTGAACATAGTAAAAACAATTTACAACAGCTAGTAATCAAAGCTGAACTAGAACAAAAAAATCTTGTTTCTTTAATGGTTTTACTACGCTGTCAAAGTTTTTGGGAAAAACTATTAATTCCTGCTTTTGTCTTTTTCTTTCAAAAACTCTATCCTTTTGCTTGGGTTAATGATCCTCGTAAGCAGATTGCAGCAGCAGCAGGAGGATGTATTTTAATTAACGCTCAAGCTCTCAATGAAATTGGCGGTATTGAAGTAATTAAACAAGCTTTAATTGATGATTGTTCCTTGGCAAAAGTCATTAAACAGAGCAACTTTCAAAATAAATCGATTTGGCTTGGATTAACCAACTCTACCCATAGTTTACGTCCTTACAATCATTTAGAAACTATTTGGTCAATGGTAGCTCGAACTGCTTATACTCAATTAAATCATTCTCCTGCCCTACTCATCGGAACAATGATCGCTATGAGTTTAGTTTATTTGATTGCTCCTGTGAGTTTGACTACTGGCATTGTCACAGCAAATTGGCTTTTAACTATTATCGGTTTATTAACTTGGCTTTTAATGTTAATTGCCTACTTACCAACCATCAGACTTTATCAAATCTCATTATTCTGGGCATTAAGCTTACCCGCGATCGCTTTACTTTATACTTTAATGACAATTGATTCAGCAATTCAATTTTGGCAAGGCAAAGGCGGTAATTGGAAAGGAAGAGTTTATAAAAATTAATCTATTTTGAGCTAAAGAATTAGGTTTTAATACTCAGATAATTCACAAGCTACGCTAGTATTTTAAAGAAAATATATAAAATAAAGTTTTATTAAGCGAGGATCTAAATTATGTACATCGTGCAGATTGCCTCTGAATGCGCTCCTGTAATCAAAGCTGGTGGCTTAGGCGACGTAGTGTATGGACTCAGCAGAGAACTAGAAGTTCGGGGTAATTGCGTTGAAATTATTCTGCCCATGTACGATTGTATGCGCTACGACCATATTTGGGGTCTGCACGAAGCCTATCTCGATCTGTGGGTACCTTGGTATGATGGTGCAATTAACTGTTCAGTGTATTGTGGTTGGGTACACGGACGATTATGTTTCTTTATTCAACCCAATTCTCAAGATAATTTCTTCAATCGGGGTAATTATTATGGTAGCTCAGACGATAACCTCCGTTTTGCTTTCTTTAGCAAGGCTGCTTTAGAGTTTTTATTAGTAAGTAATAAACGTCCCGATATTATTCATTGCCACGACTGGCAAACTGGTTTAGTTCCCGTCATGCTTTATGAAATCTATCAATATCATGGCATGAGTAACCAACGGGTATGTTATACCATTCACAACTTTAAACATCAAGGGTTTGCAGGGAATGAGGTTTTACGAGCTACAGGTTTAAATCAAGAATCCTATTATTATGACTACGATCGCTTGAGAGATAATTTTAATCCTTTTGCCATTAATTTCATGAAGGGCGGGATTGTTTATTCTAATTATGTCAACACTGTTTCTCCCCATCACGCTTGGGAAGCTCATTATGGTGAGGAAGGTTATGGTTTAGGGCATACTTTAGAACTTCATCAAAGCAAATTTAGCGGTATTCTGAATGGTGTCGATTATGATGTGTGGAATCCTGAAATTGATAAATATATTCCTCACCACTACAATATCGATCAGTTAGAAAATAAAGCCAAGAACAAAAAAGCTTTACGGGAAAAATTATTACTTCAAGATGTAGATAAACCGATCATTGCCTACATTGGTCGTCTCGACCAACAAAAAGGTGTACATTTGGTTCACCATGCTATTTATTATGCGATCCATCATGGAGCGCAATTTGTTTTACTTGGTTCGGCAACAGAAAAAGCAATCAATGACTGGTTCTGTCATGAAAAAGCCTTTTTAAACGATCATCCCGATGTTCATCTAGAACTTGGTTTTAACGAAGAATTAGCTCACCTGATTTATGCAGGGTCTGATATGATTATTGTGCCTAGTAATTACGAACCATGCGGATTAACTCAAATTATTGGCATGAAATACGGTACTGTTCCAATTGTCAGAGGAGTAGGGGGATTAGTCAGCACAGTCTTTGACCGTGACTATGATCAAAATCATGCTCCAGAAAAACGCAATGGTTATGTTTTCTATCAAACCGATACTCCTGCTTTAGAATCGGCAATGGAACGGGCAATTAGTTTGTGGTATCAATATCCCAAAGAATTTGAACAACTGATCCAACAAGGAATGGAATATGATTTCTCGTGGAATAATCCAGGGGCGCAATATATGAATGTTTATGAATTTATCAAGGCGTAGATAAAAACAAAGAAATCCTGGTAAGGGCGAATAACTACTCGCCCCTACTAAGCTAAATCGGGAAAAACTTCTTGGACGGCAGGATGAATAATTTGATAATTTTTGATATTCAAACCTTTAGCTAATGCAGCGTCTTTACTCAAAGCATTTAAGCCAAAATTAGCCAATTTCAACACATAGGGCAAAGTACTATTATTTAATGCTTGTGTAGAAGTCCAAGGTACAGCACCAGGCATATTGGGAACGGCAAAATGAACTACTTCTTCTTCAATATAAATAGGATTAGTATGAGAGGTAGGGCGTAAAGTTTCGACACAACCACCTTGGTCTACTGCAACATCAACAATTACCGAACCTGGGTACATTTGTTTGACTAAATTACGATTAACTAAAATAGGTGCTTTTTTACCTACTACCAATACCGCACCAATTAATAAATCTGCTTCAGGAACAACTGCTTCAATTTGAGCAGGACTACTATAAAGTAATTCTACGCGAGAACCAAACAGCGTTTCTAAATAAGCCAAACGCTCGACATTAATATCAATAATTTGAACTCGCGCTCCCATCCCCACCGCAATTTTAGCTGCTTCTGTGCCGACTACTCCACCACCCAGAATAACTACTCTACCAGGACGTACTCCAGGAATACCTCCTAATAAAACACCTCTTCCTCCCTGTTGTTTTTCTAAATATCTTGCACCAAACTGCACTGATAAACGTCCTGCAATAATACTCATAGGAGTGAGTAAGGGTAATCTGCCATCATCAAATTCTACTGTTTCATAAGCGATCGCAGTTACTCCTGATTTGACTAAACATTCAGTCAAAGCTCGATCTGCTGCTAAATGAAGATAGGTAAACAGTAATTGTCCTGCTTGAATATATTGGTATTCGTTTTTAAGAGGCTCTTTTACTTTAACTACCAATTCTCGATCCCAAGCTATTGCAGCACTATCTACAATTTTTGCTCCTGCTGCTAGATAATCGCGATCGCTAAAACCAGCACCCATACCTGCACCAGTTTCAACAAAAACGACATGATTGTTTTGAGTTAGTAATTTTACACTACTCGGAGTCAAGCCAACGCGAAATTCTTGGTCTTTAGTTTCTTTGGGAACGCCTATTTCCATCTGTTATTTCTCCTCAATGCCTTTAATGGTGTCTTAGCAAAATTAAAATTGCTGTTGTTTGTATTACTTTAAACGTTTATTTTTAAAGGACTACCGAGCAGCTTGATTATTTTCTCCTTCAGTTTGATGCGATTTGCGCCTTGAGCTATCCAGTTGAATAAAGTTCAAGCTTAATTTAATTTATGGCACAATCAAAGTTTGATGACATTGGAAGAAAGATAGATATTTTCTGCTTTTTTCCCAAATTGTCATGATTTTTTGTCGATATGAAACAGTTCTCACGCTCTATGAGATACACCCTAAGATAGTGGTTTTTGTTGATAGTTGATTGCTGATTGCTGATTGTTGATTACTACTTTTGATCCTTGGTTTCACTCAGGACGCCGAAGCGCTTTTTACTTCCTGCTCACTGATAACTGGTAACTGAAAAGAGGCTTACCTTACCAATATGAGCAACGCTATAATTTCTTTTTTCAAAAAAACTTGATTAACAGAATTAACTTTACTATATTTTATAATTATATTAATTTAAATTTCAGGTTAATTGTATACTTTTTTGTACCTTAATTAAGGTTAAATGAATTTACAATACATAAAGTTAATAAGCTATTATTTTCATAAATAACTCTCAGAAATGGTTAAACTAATTATTAAAATTTAAGTTAGTCAAAGTTTGTCATAGATGAGAGAGGTAATAATTATGAGAAGCATGATTTGGCATCCTGAAGAAAAAGACCAACAAGTTAATCAATATTTAGACCAGACTAATCATGCTCCCTATGCAACCATCATGGCTTTGTTAGTAGTTGGAGTTTGTCTATTTACATTTGTAGTGTTGTTTGGCATTGTTTAAAATTATTGCTCTGTAGTTGACCAATAAAACCTGAAGTTCGCAAGCCCC
This sequence comes from Stanieria cyanosphaera PCC 7437, assembly GCF_000317575.1. NCBI lineage: Bacteria > Bacillati > Cyanobacteriota > Cyanophyceae > Pleurocapsales > Dermocarpellaceae > Stanieria > Stanieria cyanosphaera. Next base: position 2,155,620 of record NC_019748.1, read on the forward strand.
TAAATTCATTGATGGGGACGGGGCTTTCAAGGTGGCGAACCAAGTTCGCCACACAGCCCCTCATAAGGACAAAAAGCAATTTATTGCTTACCTGCTTCTTTTCTGATTCCGAACATATTCTTTGATTTTCTCTAAAGGTGCGCCTCCAGTTGTACAAACAAAATAACTATTAGTCCACAACGTAGGCAACCTTTGAGTTAAATGCGGGAATTCTTGTCTAAGATACCTCGAAGTTGCTCCTTTGAATCTTTTAACTGCTCGATGCACTCCATACTGTGGGTCTAGAGATATGGCTAGATGGACATGGTTCATTTCCCCTACTTCCATCTCTAGTATTTCGACTTTAATTTCTTTTGCTATTTGAGTTAAAAGTTCTTTTAGTGGTATTTGTATTTCCTCAGTTAGTACTGGACGGCGATATTTAGTAACCCAAACTACGTGGTAATTACAGCAAAATACTATATTTTTATTGGTTTTGTACTCAACCATTGTATTATACAGATGCTTGCTGTATAATCATACCATGCCTAATTACTTTGTTCGCAAACTAAAACTAGAAAAAACTCCACAACTAGATTCTTTGGCTCGTGCTGCTGGTGAATTATATTCTCGTACTTTAGTTTCCTTCTGGCGCACGGTACGTAAAAAAGATATCTGGTTGTCGGGTTACATCATGGAAAGATGGCACACATCTTCTTCTCTCCATGCTCATAGTTCGGATGCAGTAACTCAATCTTTCTATGGTTCGCTCAAGTCATGGAGGACTAGAAGAAAGACCGACCCTCATAGCAAACCCCCAAAGAGAAGGCGTTGGTACTTCAAGGTTACTTGGAAGAAGGCAGCTATTAAATTAAAAAACGGCAAGTTGTTTTTATCCAACGGTAGGGGTAATAAGTCTCTGGTAGTAGATTGGCGTTGGAAAAAACCTAAGACGGTTGAGTTGGGTTGGAATAAAGCATCGCAGTGCTATGAGCTTAGAGCTTGTTATTCCGACACAATACCCAATACTGGCGAAGCTAAAGGGGTTGCTGCTGCGGACTTAGGGGAAATTCACCCTATGGTAATCGCGGACGGAGTTAACACCGACATATTCAATGGGAGGTATTTACGCTCTGTTCGTCGCTATCAAAACAAAGTTAAAGGTAAATTAGCTAAATTAATCGATAAAAAGAAGCGAGGTAGCAAACGCAGGAAAAGACTGATTAGAAGTAAACAAAAACAACTAGCAAAATTCAACAATCAGATTAAAGATATCGAGCATAAACTAACTAGTCGTGCTGTTTCAATGCTGAAATTAAGGGGCATTCAAACACTAGTAATAGGAGATGTGCGAGATATAAGAGACGATTTGGACGATGGAAAAAAGAATAACCAGAAACTGCATCAATGGAGTTTCGGTTCTATCAGGCACAAGCTGGAATACAAGTGCGCGAGAGCAGGTATAAAGACGACTTTAATAACGGAAGAATACACAAGTCAAGAGTGCTTATGCTGTAGGACTAGAAACAAGCCCAAGAAACGTAACTACTTATGCAATAGCTGCCATGCAAAGTTTCACCGCGACCAAGTCGGCTCGAACAATATACGTGCAAAGTACCTGGGGGAAGTCCCAGTAGTTGGAATTATGGCTGTTCCCTCTGGAGTGCGTTACCATTCGCATCTTCAGTGTAACCTAAGCGAAGCAATTCTGTTAGGGAATCCCCTAGCTTCTAGCTATGGGGAGTAGTCAAAGCACGATGTTTTATTTTAATGAAGCGTAAATTTTGCTTTTAGCTACAGGGATTATCTTGCTTATAGCTACCAAAAGTTTTTAATCACTAAATATTTTTCGGAAATAAAAATAAACTAAAATAAAATCCCCTAAGCTTTAAAAATGCCAGGGGGTTTTAAAAAAGTAATCAAGAGAAACTGAATTTAATACTAGTTATTAAAAACATCTTTGATGCTATCAACAGTACGTTCAACAATATTTTTAGTATCGTCTACAGCTTTCTGAGTTCTAGCTGCATCTTCTTCTGCTCTTTGTTCAATTCGAGATGCATCTCTCTTAGCCTTGCGCTCAACAAAGCTACCATTATCTGTTGCATCATCGACCTTAGCTGCATTTTTCTTAGCAGTTTGCTCTACTTTATCTGCTGTATCTCGGATAAAATTCTTGGCTCGTCCAGCATCTTCACTAGTCTTATCTTTGACTTGATCACCTGCATCTTTGGTGGCAATCAAATTGTCAATAGGATTAGCCATTGCTACTGGGTTTGAGTAAAATCCACCTTGCCAAACTAAAGCGATCGCTATTAAACAAAATAAAGTTGTAGCTATCCAGCGTTTTACAGTTGAAAGTCCTTTCATAAAATAATTTAGTGTCATAGAAGACAATTTCTATATGATTGAGTATTCTAATTTTTACTAGATTTCATGCATCAGCTAAATCGCTCCCTAGATAGAACTTCTTTTATTCTCAACAGAGTAAAAATAATGAATTTAAATTTCTGGAGTTTCGTTGATTATTCCCCGAGACTGCAATAAACGCTTTCTTTTTTGACGAGCAATTTCTTGTAAATCGACACTGCGATCAGTTTCATCGACAATTTCACCAGTCAATACTTCTAAAACATCTTCTAAAGTTACTACACCAGCAACACCGCCATATTCATCTAAAACTACAGCTAAATGTTCTCTAGTTTCTTGAAAAACTTTGAGTAACTTATCCGCTCTAATTGTTTCTGGAACAAAACGAACTTGACGTGATAAACTTGCGATCGCTTGTTCTTGGTTTCCTTCAATCATTGCAGTTAGTAATTCATCTTTTAATACCAAACCAATTACATTATCAATTGAACTTTCAATGACTAAAATACGAGTGTGTTGAGATTCAATAATGTCTTGTTTACATTCAGCTAAAGTTAAACCACCTTTTAAAAAGGTAATAATAATTCTCGGGGTCATTAAATCTGCTGCGGTTAAATCATTTAACTGAAAAACTCGTTGAATCATCTCTGCTTCATCATCTTCGATAACTCCTTCTTGATAACCAATTCTAGTTAAAAATTTAATTTCTGCCTCATTAGTTGTAGGAAGAACTCTTCCTTTGGTAAAAGGTGCGGTAATATGCTCAACTAACCAAACTAAAGGAGTAAATACAATTGTGATAAATTTAACAGGAATAGCAATCAATAAAGAAATATTTGTCGAATAACGTTCCCCTACAGTTTTAGGAATAATTTCCCCAAAAATAATAATTAAAAAAGTTAAAATTCCAGAAAATAAACCTAACCAGGCATCACCTAAAGCATCTGCTGCTAAAGAACCAATTAAAATACTACCAACAATATTAAAAATATTATTTAAGATAACAATTGTACCAATTGGTCGATTAATTCGATTACGAATTCCGAGAAGAGCTAATGCTGCTGGTTTTTTTGACTGAGCAAGTTGCCGAACTCTAATTAAAGGAACAGACAAAATTGCAGCTTCTGAAGCGGAACAAATTGCCGAACCAGAAATAACTATCACAACCGCAATAATAAGAGTAATAAGCATATAAATTGATTTAACTTATAATTTCAACGATTCCTGTATAACCATTGATTCTAACTCGCTGACCGGTTTGTAAAAGTTGAGTAGCATGAGGAATATCCATCACTGCGGGAATCTTATATTCACGAGCAATAATCGCACCGTGAGAAAGACGACCTCCAACTTCAGCAATTAACCCTCCTACACGAGCAAGTACTGGTGACCAACCAGCATCAGTATACGGTACTACCAAAATGGTTTGTTTATCTACATCAATATTGCTATTGAGACTAGATAAAACTTTAATGTATCCTTCAATTTCTCCTCCACTACCACCAATTCCTTTAAATCTTGGTCGCTCAAGAGAAGAAAGGGAAAAATTATTCAAAACGGTAGAGTCTGGATAGCCGTAGACTAAATAAGGTATCTGGTTTAATTCTCGCTCTTGTTGCCATTTTTGTTGTCTTTGTTCAATCAATTTGAACAATTGTTGATGAGCATCTGAAGATGGTTCTTGAATAAAAGAAATAATTTCGTCAAATTTCAAAAAAAAGATGCTTTCTGGGGTTAAGAGTTTACCTTCTCTAAGCCAAATTTGTTCTAATGCTAAAAAACTCCAACGCAAATGAGCAAGTAATTTATTGTAAATTTCACTAGAGTGATTTTTGAGATTTAATCTTTTTTGAACTGATTTAGTTAACCAAGATTTGGATGTTTTGTGGTTTAAAGATTGAGCTTGTTTTCTTTTTTCAGCATCGAAGAAAAATTGAGTAAAAATTTCTCGGATCGGACGAGGATTTTCTCGCCAACGAGGAACAGCAATATCAGTAGCAACTTCACTCAAGTAACCATATTTTTCTAACCATTGCTCAAATCTAGTTAAGATGCTTTCTCCTTCAGGATTTTCTGCAATTTGAACAAACAGGGAAGCACAAGAATTTAAAGTGATTTTTTCAGCAGCTAATAACTTACGAGTATCGGCAGCTAAACAAGCAAGAGTTCGCATCGACTCTAATTCTGGGGTTTGACGATGATTCAAACTAGTTTCTGAGATTTGGAAGGTTGCTTGTCTGATTGCAAAACTGAGGGGAGCAAGAATACTATAATAAGTAGCCTGGTCAAGGGCTGCTAGTATCTTGTTAATGCGTTCTAAAATGTCTTGAGCAGATAAATCTTTCGCTGGAGTTGTTTCTAACTCTCTGAGAGTAGGCAGAAAAATTTGTTTGCGATCGCGTTGAAAGTCTTTAGCTAAGTTTAATTCTCGTTGTAGTAATCGCCATAATCCAGGAATATTTTTAATAGTAGATTGTAGTGGTGGTTTGGTAAAAGATTCTCCTCTCGTCAAAAATTCTAAGCTTTCGGGTGGTAAACCCATGCGCAGAAAAATTGTTCCCAATAAAGTAACGTTAAAGTAAGCACGGGAAAAATGCAGGGTAGCAGTTTGATTGAAGTCTAAATCTCGAACTGATTTTTGACCTAAAACTAAGGTAAATAATTTTCCCCACACGCCACAAGTAAGAGGTTGATTGATTGACCAAGTTAAAGGGCGAATTACTCCTGGAATTACTTCTGCAGCAATTTTTCTCGTCCAAATCGGTTGAAGAGTTGTGATTGGACGTACTTGCAACAACCAAATTTTTTCGCCATCATAAGTCCATTCTAAGTCTTGAGGAATACCTTGAAACAATTCTTCCATTTCTTGAGCAAGTAAAGCTACCGATTCCAAAATTTCTGTGGGAATAGTTTGCTCTGTGGAACTAGTTGAATTTTCGTGAATAATCTTAATTGAACTATGATTTCTATCTTTATCGATTACCGATAAAGATAAGTCTGGCATGATCACACGATATCTATAAGGAGTCACCTTACCCGAAACTACTTGAGTTGCATCTCCTGGTAAAACTTCGATCGCAACTCCCTCATTGACACTATCAACAGGATCGCGACTAAAAGCAACTCCTGAATAAATACCTTCGATCTGTTTTTGAATTAATACCCCAAGCGAGCGCTCCTGCTGCTGACGAGTACGACGATACTCTCTAGCAGTCGACTCTAAATAAGATACTTGACAATCAAGGATGGCAGTTTTGAGCATTTCTCTATTAGTAATATTCAGAATACTCAGATATTGCCCTGCTGCCGAATCGCTTTGAGTATCTTCTCCTATGGCTGAAGATCTTACTACCAAAGGTTGTTGAACCGATGGCTCTAAATATTTAACAATTTGATTAGGATCATCTCCAGGAAAAAGTACCCAACCATCAGGAACAGAATAACCAAGTTTTTTCAGTAAAGCTAAATTAGCAGCTTTCTGTCCTATTTGAGTAGCATCGAGTTGAACATCTAAAGATTTAAGATTTTTATCACCGCGAAAGAAACGGAACATGGTTTGTGAATTACTAGTTGCTTGAGTTGCAGATAAATCGAGATCATCAGGTATTTGCTGATAAATCCAGGCGAGTAAAGTAGATAAAGCCAAAGTTGTGATGCCATATTCTGGTTGTTCTGGATGACGCAGAGCAATAATGATAGTTAACAGAACTAAGACACTATATTTAGCCGTTGAGCGATTACGATTAATTGTAAAACTGACTCCAGAAATAAAGAAAATTAATCCTGCTGCGATCGCATCATGAACAACTATTCCCCACACTACATTAGTAGTTCCTGCTCCTTTACTTAACCAATAACGTCCCATCACTAAAGCAATTAAGGCAATTATTTCCCAAACTGAATTAACGGGAAAAAACATCCTTGAGAGTAAAATCGCCACAATTCCTTTCGCTGCCTCGGATAAAACCGCCAGTATCCCTGCTAAAGTGCCACCGTGATAAAAGGCTGCTGACACTGACACATTTCCCGTTCCCAATTTTGTTAATTGACGACCGGTTAAAGCGTAAGTAAGCCAATCGATTAGGGGTAATCCTCCTAACAGAGGACAAATGATAAAAATGGCTAAAGAACCCCAAACTTGTACGAGCGTCATGTCAACAAATCAAAGCTCATCTTGCAATTGTAATCATTACTAAACTATGCTTCATTTTCCAAGGCAATATAAATAAAAATTGATGCTTTTAATCACTATTATTGTTAGTGTTGACTCTAATTAGGCGTATTTTGATTATCTTTAGAATTAATTTGTAACGATTAAGTCAGCAGAGCAGGACTAAATTTTGTTGCAATAAACTTATTTCTAACCTTCTTTGTCAAAAAGTTTTTTCTTTTTTTTTGGGATGGTTACTAGTATGTCAATCAAAACTTTTCTTTCCTCAATTCCTAATTTCAGACTAGATGATAAGCCTCAACTAAACTATCTATCAATCTCAATTTTGTTGGAGCTTGACTAAGGAATGAAATTCGTGGGAAGGCTGATCTTGAATATGATGATACCAGATTTTCCCACAGGATAAATGATTAATAAACTGATTAGCAAAACATTTTCGTAAAACGATGCAGGGATCGATGTCAGACTGATAAGCTAAGGATAAATATCAATCAAGCGAACAGTAGAAGGAAGAAAATGTCAAAGCAAAATCGAGCAAGCGTTTTCGTCAGTGGAATGATTGTCGGTAGTGCGATTGGAACGATTGTAGGATTGTTAATCGCACCTCGTACCGGTAAAGAAACCAGAAAAGTTTTAAAAAAATCTGTTGAAGCTCTACCAGATCTGGCAGAAGATTTATCCTCTAGCTTACTATTACAAGCAGATCGACTGTCAGATTCAGCTTTAAGAAATTGGGATGAAACTTTAATTCGCTTAAAAGATGCGATCGCAGCAGGACTGGAAGCAAGTCAGTCAGACATTAAACCAACTCAGAATACTACCGAACTTTCTCAAGAATCGAACTCTTCTTTAACGAAGTCGAAGCAGTCTCAGTCGTGGCAAGGCGGAGTACCTTCGACTGAGAATAATCCTTAAATTTAACTTACCACGCGCAAGCGATGACTGAACCTTTATTTTGGCTTGGACTATCTCTTTTTTTAGTAGCAGTCAGTCTTACTGCTGTTTTAATAGCTGCTTTACCCGCTCTCCAAGAATTAGCTCGTGCTGCCCGTAGTGCAGAAAAACTTTTTGATACTCTCAATCGAGAATTTCCCCCAACTTTAGAAGTTATTCGCCTCACAGGATTAGAAATTAATCAATTAACCGATGAACTAGATCGAGGAGTAGAAACAGCTTCAGCCGTAGTTAAACAAGTAGATCGAGGATTTAACACCACCAAACAACAAGTTCAACAAGTAACCACCAATACTCACCGTTTAGTTACAGGGGTTAAAGCTGCTTGGCAAGCTTGGAAAAATCCTCGTCGTTATTCTGTATCCTCATTGCAACAGTCAACCAACTCAAATCAACTTAACTCAAAACCTTCTAGCCAAACTAAATCTGTTTAACAGAAAAATGTCTTTTTGACTCCGAATTATTAAAATTAAGTAAACAAGTGTTAAGAAATAATAGTATTAATTAAAACTAATTATTTATGAAGGAGTTTATAAACAAACACATTATGCACAAAAGATTGTCACAGAAATTTTTGGTTGTTCTTGGCAGTTGCTTATTAATTTTTTCAACTTGGTTAATTGCTCCTGCTGCCTGGGCAGTTAATAACCCGGAATTATTACCAGATATTGAAACCCCTGTAGTAGATTTAGCCAATTACTTACCTACTCGCCAAGAAGAATCTTTAGTTGAAGATTTAGCAAGTTTTGAGGCTCAAACTGGTTGGAAAATGAGAGTTTTAACTCAATATGACCGTTCGCCAGGACGCGCAGTCAAAAATTATTGGGGTTTAGACGATAAAAGTATTTTGTTAGTGGCAGATGGTAGAGGAGGGAATTTATTAGCTTTTAGTATTGGGGATGCTGTTTATGAGTTATTACCCCGTACTTTTTGGATCGAACTGCAAGCTCGCTTTGGTAATATGTATTTTGTCAGAGAACATGGAGAAAATAACGCGATCGTTGATGCCTTAGAAACCGTACAAGGTTGCTTGACACAAGGCGGTTGTAATGTTGTGCCTGGTTTACCAAGAGAACAATGGATTTTAACTTTAGTTAGTTCTATTTTAGGTGGAGTTATTTTAGGACTAGCAGCAATACCTCGTAAAGAAGGGCAGATGTTTGCTTGGCAATGGGCATTAATTATGTCTCCTCTGTGGGGAATTTTATTTATTGCTTTTGGCATTGGGCCGGTTGTTACTCGTACTGCTGAGTGGTTACCTTTATTTCGGAATATGATGGGTTTTCTTTTAGGTGTGTTAGTTGCTTATTTAACTCCTACCCTTGGCAGAACAACTACTCCAGAAGCTTAAGTTTAATATTTGAGGGCAATCACTAATGATTGCCTAGATAGCGGGGTTCTCAATTTTTAGAGATACGGTCGAAGTATTGATAAAAAGTCAAAAGTAAAAAACTGATAACTGAATAAATTAATGTCTGTTCGTCAGAGTCTTACTTTAAATGAGATTAAAATTTCTTATTTAGAATGGCATCAAGGCAAAGAACCTTTATTACTATTACATGGTCTAGCAGATCATGCCTTAGTTTGGTCAAGCCTAGGAAACGATTTAGCTGCTGATTATCATATTATTGCTCCTGATTTACGAGGTCATGGAGACAGTAGTAAACCAGCAACAGGTTATAGTTCTGAAACAATTATTGCCGATCTAGAAGCCTTGATGGATCATTTGGGTTGGCAAGATGCTCATATACTTGGTCATTCTTGGGGAGGTAAACTAGCAGCAATTTGGGCAACCAAATCACCGCAGAGATTTCGCAGTTTGATTTTGGTTGATCCTTTTTTTATTGATAAGTTACCTAGTTGGTTTAAATTAACCTTTCCTTTATTGTATCGAGTGCTTCCTTTTCTCAAAGGCATAGGCCCTTTTCCTTCTTATCAAGCAGCCGAACAAGTAGCTAAAAAATTAAAACAATATCGTGGTTGGAGTCCGCTACAGCAAGAAGTCTTTCAAGCAAGTGTAGAACAAAAAAGTGATGGTAGCTGGGGTAGTAAATTTACTGTGGCAGCACGCAATCAAATTTTTACGGATGTGATGGAAGTAGCGGGATTAAGTAAAATCTTAGCTATTCCTACTTTATTGATTAGGCCTCAACAAGGATTAAATCGCACTGCTTGGCAGCTTAAACCATACTATAATTATTTATCTAATTTAGAGGTTAAAACTATTGCGGGAAATCATTGGGTATTTTTAGTTAATCCTCAAAAATTTAATCAAACTATAGTTGAATTTCTAAATCAACAACAAAGTTAACCGAGAAAATCATAATAAAATTCAGAACAGCTAAATTATTCTTACTGATTAATTATGTTGAACATTCGGATTGGTAATGGTTACGATCTTCATCGTTTAGTAGCAGAACGACCATTAATTTTAGGTGGTATTGAAATTCCTCATCATCTGGGATTGTTGGGACATAGTGATGCTGATGTTCTTACCCATGCCATTATGGATGCGATGCTAGGAGCATTAAGTTTAGGGGATATTGGTCATTATTTTCCTCCTACAGACCCAAAATGGGCAGGAGCAAATAGTTTAGTTTTATTAGAACAAGTTCATCAATTAATTCAAGCTCAAGGTTGGCAGATTAATAATATTGATTCAGTAATTGTTGCCGAACGTCCCAAATTAAAACCTTATATCAAAGCGATGCGCGATCGCTTGGCTCTTACTCTTCATCTTACTTCAGAACAAATTGGTATCAAAGCCACTACTAATGAAAAATTAGATGCAGTAGGACAAGAAGCTGCTATTTGTGCTTATGCAGTAATTTTACTGAGCAAAACTAATTCTTAAACCAAAGCTAGAAAGAATTGAAGGTGTCATTCTTAATAAATTAAGTTAAGTTTGAATAGCAAAATTGAAATGCACTTAAAAATCGGCTTATGTCAATCTATCCAAAGCTATAATTATCGGCATTTAATTAAATAATTTTGCTTATTTATAATGGTAGCTTAAATTGAATATGCGTGTAGTTCTAGAAATAGGGGATCGTTCATTTACTGCTGAAGATTTAATTCCGCTAATGAAGCAGTATCAAATGTTGCCCAAGCTAGCACAAGAAATTATTATTGATCGGGCTATAGCTAAGATTGAATATTCTGAACAAGAAAAAACTCTAGCTCACAATAAATTTTGTCAACAAAATCAGTTACTGACGGAAGAACAACTGCAAGCTTGGTTAAAACAACAAGACATGACATCAGCCCAACTCGATCAACTGATTGAGAGAAGATTAAAGATAGAAAAATTTAAACAAGACACTTGGGGTAATAAAGTCGAATCTTATTTTATTAAACGAAAATCTCAATTAGACCGAGTTGTTTATTCTTTGATTCGGACTGATAAGGCAGAAGTTGCTCAAGAATTATATTTTAGAATTACTGAAGGAGAAAATACTTTTAGTGAATTAGCAATGGAATTTTCTCTGGGTTCAGAAGCTCAAACTGGTGGTTTAATTGGACCAGTAGAAATTAATGCTCCTCATCCGCAGATTGCTCGCATTCTTTCAACGTCTAAACCTGGTCAGGTCATTCCTCCAACTCGGGTGGGAGAATGGTTAGTCATCATTCGATTAGAAAACTATATCTCTGCGAAACTCGATCAATCAATGAGACAAAGAATGTTGGACGAAATGTTTCGTGAATGGTTAAACGAAGAAATTAATCAAACAGTGTCTTTTCCAGATAACACGCCCAGTGCAGCAATCAGTTAGGCTTTCGCAACTATGAGCTATACCACCACAATTATTGAACAGTTTTTATCGTTTGTTCCTCAATTTAATCAGCTTCCTCAAGAGGCGATCGCATCTTTAGCTAATAAGTTAAAACCGCTACGCTATCGTATGGGTCAAGTCATGATCATGCGAGAAAAAATGCAAGGGCAGGTATTAATTATTTCTGAAGGACAGGCTCGTTTGCTTGGTTATGATCCTCGTACCAAAATGCCGACGACTTTGGAGTTGCTTAAGCCTGGACAAATGATTGGCTGGGTTAATTTGGCAAGAGGTATTCCTTGTGAAACAGCAATGGCATCAACAGAAGTTGTTTGCTTAACCCTAAGTAATCAAGATTTTGTCGAAATTTTAGAACAATATCCCCAACTTAAGCAAGAATTCAGGAATAAACCTGCTAAGGTAGAAGTATTTGAATTATTAGGCAATCAATTAGAACAATACGCCCAAGGAGATTTGGATTTAAAATCCTTAGCTCAAGAAATGGCGCCTGAGACTAAAATTTATGAGCTTCCTCCTGGAGAACATCCTCTTAAAAGTGAAATTACCGCTCCCTTAGAAGACCCCGACTTAATTTGGTTGGTTAGTAGTGGTGCAATTGAAGATTTTCCTGTCGGTAAGCGTCTAGAATTTACCAAGGATCGACAAACTATTAAAATTACGGGAACAAAACCAGCCCGTTTATTAGCAATTCCTAAAGATAAATGGTTTACTAATCAAAAGTCTCAATCAACAGGTTTATTATCTGTCAAATCTTCAACAGTAGCTGACGATGATGAATCGAACTTAGATGATACCAACAGAGAAGAAATTCCTTATGCAGAGGCAGAACTATTAGAAGACTCTGAAATTACAGACTACTATTCCAGTGAAGGCGATCGCACTACGGCAGCAAAAAACTATCCTTTCTATGGTGGTAAAACTCCTCTAGATGTAGGTGTAGCTTGCTTTCAAATGCTGAGTAGGTATTTTAAAATGCCTTTTCGTAAGGAAGTAATTCGCCGTGTCTTAGGAGAACAAATTCAGCGTACGGGTGGCTTATCTCTACCTTTATCTGGGGCAATTGTCGAATTAATGGGTTTAAATGCTCAATTAGTTACAATTCCTGCTACTTCCTTTACTCGCTTGCAAGGTCCTTGTCTAGTTCGTTGGGACAATAGTTTAGCAGTTGTCTATGAAATTAGTGAAAAAGAATTAATCATTGCCGTTCCCGAATTAGGATTACTACGGCGCAAACCAGAGGAATTTTTTGAAACCTGGGGTGATCGCGGTGAAGTTTTACTGCTACAAAAAACTAAAGAAACTCCCCAAGAACGTTTCGGATTAAATTGGTTTTTGCCAGCTTTAACCAAATATAAGCGCATTCTGATTGAAGTTTTTGTGGCTTCTTTCTTTATTCAGTTATTTGCTTTGGCTAATCCTTTGATGATCCAGATCATTATCGATAAAGTAATTAGTCAAAATACAGTAGAAACTCTTAAATATTTAATTTTCTTCTTAATTGTTCTCAATATTTTTGAAGCTGTACTCACTACACTGCGGACTTATTTATTTGTTGATACTACCAATCGAATTGATATGAGTTTGGGGTCAGAAATTATTGACCACCTACTCAGACTACCTTTACGATATTTTGAAAAAAGACCAGTCGGGGAAATTTCCACCAGGATTAATGAGTTAGAAAGAATTCGTCAGTTTTTAACAGGTACAGCTTTGACAGTAGTTTTAGATTCGGTTTTCTCTGTACTCTACGTTGTCGTTATGTTTTTGTACAGTCCGATTCTGACTTTTGTTACCTTAGCGATTATTCCAATTTTCGTTATTTTAACTTTAATTTTCTCGCCTACGATTAGACAACAATTACGAGCTAAAGCTGAACGTAATGCGGAAACACAATCTTATTTAGTAGAAGTCTTGACAGGGATTCAAACTGTTAAAGCACAAAATATTGAGTTACGTTCTCGTTGGCAATGGCAAGAACGTTATGCTCGTTATATCTCGACCGGTTTTAAAACTGTAATTACTTCTACATTAGCTAGTTCTGCTAGTAGCTTTTTAAACAATCTCTCTCGTGTATTGATTATTGGTGTAGGAGCTTATTTAGTTCTAGAGCAAAAGCTGACATTGGGACAGTTAATCGCCTTTCGGATTATTGCAGGTTACGTAACTTCACCGATTATGCGTTTAGCACAGCTATGGCAAAACTTCCAAGAAACAGCCTTATCTTTAGAAAGATTAGCCGATATCGTCGATCATCCTGATGAAGCAGAACAAGACCGAACCAATATTCCTATGCCCGCAATCAAAGGAAAAGTCCGCTACGATAATGTTTCTTTTCGATTTAAAGCCAATGGTCCTTTACAACTCAGTAACGTTAGCTTAGAATTTCCCGCTGGTAAATTTATTGCTATTGTGGGAGAAAGTGGTGCTGGAAAAAGTACCCTAACCAAATTAATCTCTCGTCTTTATGAACCAGAGATGGGTAGAATTCTGATCGACGGCTATGATATTCATAAAGTAGAACTATACTCTCTGCGTCGTCAGATTGGTGTTGTACCTCAAGATACACTGTTGTTTGAAGGTTCAATTCAAGAAAATATTGCTTTAACTAATCCTGATGCTACTACCGAAGAAATAATTGCTGCTGCTCAAATTGCTGCTGCTCACGAATTCATTATGAGCTTACCCAATGGTTACAATACTAGAGTAGGGGAAAGAGGCTCATCACTATCAGGTGGACAAAGACAGCGTATTGCGATCGCACGTACCGTTCTGCAACAGCCAGCAATCTTGGTTTTAGATGAGGCTACCAGTGCCTTGGATTATTCTACTGAGCAAGAAGTATCGCGTAATTTAAAAGAATCTTTTCAAGGACGTAGCGTCTTTTTCATTACTCACCGTCTTGGAACAATCAAAAATGCTGACATTATAGTGATGATGGATTCTGGTTCTGTAGTAGAACAAGGTACTCATGAAGAATTAATGGCATTAAAAGGTCGTTATTGTTATCTTTATCAACAACAAGAATCCTCGGTGTAAACTACTTATCCCATAAAAAACGGAATAGTAGATTTTTTGCGTCCTTCTCTATTCCGTTTTGCCGTTTGGCGATAGACTTGAGCCACTGTTCAACTACTCCACCCTACTTCTTTTTTAAGACTCTAGGTCGAGCAATTTAATAATAGCGATCGCAATGAGGTTAATTATTGATGACTAATCTTCCATTGAGATAAGAGGCGAAATGCCCAAATGCTCAATGTAGCTGCAATTAAAAGTCCTAACCATGAACCCCAAAGTGGAACTGCAACTGCACCAATTTGAAATGACCAGTGATTAAACAGTCTAACGAAATGTAAGAGTGCAACTATAGCAAAAACAGTTGCCGAAATTAAAATGTAATTTTTTTCACTCATTTTTAAATCCTCCTTGTTGTATCGATTGAGGATATTTTTTTTTGATTCCTATACTTCAATTTTGCACCAAACACAAAAAAGTTGTTGGTAAATTATCATAATCTGTAATAAATAGTTTTATATTTAAATTGAAGATTTTGCTCAATTCAGGCTTTTTATAATAACATTAAGCCATTAATAACAATTTGCTAATTAAAAGATTGGGTCACTAGCTCAATGGTAGAGCAGTGGACTCTTAATCCATTGGTTCAGGGTTCGAGTCCCTGGTGACCCACTGAATAAAAAAGTGTCTCTGGAAGTAGTCGCTGTTAACTCTAGATTTGACACTACCGTCGCCAGAGACGAGGGATTCTTGCTTCAGTAACTCTTAACTAGACTAACTAGGTTAGCCCCCGCTACTAACGTCCTTAATTATAGAAACTTTCTGAATTAGTTTTGAATTTAGGTCACTATAAAAGTTACTCTGACAATATTGATGATATTTTGCTGAAAAAATAGTAATATGCCTAATTCTCTAAAATTAAAATCTCAACATCTTTGTTTTGGGGGGACAGTTGCCTATTATTCCCATCAATCCTCAACTTGTCATAGCGAAATGAATTTTGCTGTTTATCTACCTCCACAAGCACAAACTCAAGCTGTTCCTATTCTCTATTATCTTTCTGGCTTAACCTGTAGTGAGGAAAACTTTACTGTTAAAGCAGGAGCGCAGCGTTATGCAGCAGAATATGGCATCATGTTGGTTATTCCTGATACCTCTCCTCGTCAAACAGGAATTCCAGAGGAAGAAGCTAGTTGGGATTTGGGTAGTGGTGCTGGTTTTTATGTAGATGCCACAATTGCTCCCTGGCAACAGTATTATCAAATGTATAGTTACGTAACCAAGGAACTACCAGCTTTAATCGCTGCTAATTTTACTGTCAATATTCATAAACAAGGAAT
This sequence comes from Stanieria cyanosphaera PCC 7437, assembly GCF_000317575.1. Classification (NCBI taxonomy): domain Bacteria; kingdom Bacillati; phylum Cyanobacteriota; class Cyanophyceae; order Pleurocapsales; family Dermocarpellaceae; genus Stanieria; species Stanieria cyanosphaera. The sequence continues at coordinate 2,171,240 of NC_019748.1, forward strand.
TTTTGGTCATTCTATGGGAGGACATGGCGCATTAATTTGTGCTTTAAAAAATCCCACTCAATATCTTTCTGTTTCAGCTTTTGCTCCCATTTGCGCGCCTCGGAGTTGTCCTTGGGGAGAAAAAGCATTTACCGCTTATTTGGGTACAGATAGAGAACAATGGCGGGCTTATGATGCTAGTGAATTAATTAAAACACAACAACTTAATTATCCGATCTTAATCGACCAAGGTACAGCCGATCCTTTTCTTAAACAACAACAACTACTACCAGAAGTTTTTGAATCAGCTTGTCAACAAGTAGGTCAACCTTTACAACTTAGATATCAAGAAGGATACGACCATAGCTATTTTACGATCGCTACATTTATGGCGGATCATTTTCGTTATCATTCTACTTATCTATGTCAGTAATAATCTTGATTAAGAATTTTAAAATTCTCTATTTGCCAAGCAATGAAAGACTATTACAAGGAAGATCTTGCTTATATTCATGATATTGGTTACAGCGATTATGCTCTTAAGTCCGCTCCTGAAATACTGAATCTATTGTCTCAAAACAACATAAAAGAAGGTTTAATCGTGGATTTGGACTGTGGCAGTGGATTATCAGCTTTAGAATTCACCAAAGCTCATTATCGTGTTCTCGGAGTTGATATTTCTGAGTCACTGATTGCAATTACTCGAATTAGAGTTCCAGATGCTGAATTTCGAGTCGAGTCAATCTTTAAAGTAGACATTCCCTCTTGTAATGCTGTTATCTCAATCGGCGAATGTTTCAACTATCTGTTTGATGCCGATAACAATGTCAAGTTTTGGTTCAAACCTTTGAGCGCATCTACAATGCATTAACTCCTGGTGGTATTTTCATTTTTGATATTGCAGAGACTGGGCAAATTATACAGGGAAATACAACTAAATTAAAAAGAGTATCACGCGATCGCTATTGCTCTTGCTAAACTGAAACAAACCTTAACTTACTGATAACCCTCCAACTCAACAGCGATATTTCGATTCTTGTTGTCCTACCAAAAAAACCGAGCGGGCATTATCTTTAACTAAAACTGGGAGACAAAAGGTTGTCTAAAGCAGTCAAATATTTATTGAATATTTAAATTATTAAGCTAAAACTTTATTCAATCTTAAAGAACTCTTGCTTATAAATAGATTAAGCAGTAAATAATTTTTATCATGATTGCTTTTCTAGTTAATTAATTATGTATTACTTGGTCTTATGTCCAACACATTCGTTATTCATCCTTTAGGAACAATTTTACAAGAAGCTGATTTAATTTCTTCTCCCCAACTTCAATTAGCTTTACAAGACCAATCTTATTATCAAGAAATGCGGATTGGAGAAATTTTAGCTTTAAGAGGATGGTTAAAACAAGAAACTGCAGATTTTTTTGCCGAAGAATGGGTGAATTTAGTTACTGATAATCAAAGATATCCTCTAGGGTTTTATCTTCAAAAAGCTGCCTTATTGAATCAAGAACAAATTCAAGAAATTATTTGCGAACAAAAACAATGTTTGCTGCGTTTCGGTGCCGTAGCCGTCTTAAAAGGCTGGGTTAAACAAAATACTATTCATTTTTTCTTACAAAATTTATTTCCTCAAGAAGTCAAAGCTACACACTTTATCAAAACAACTGACCATAATCAAAATAATCAAAGCGATCGCCCTTTAATTTTGATAGATGAAATAAACACTTTAGCTAAAGAAAGTGAATTATATTTTACTAACCCTATTCCCAAAAAAACTAAAAAGTTTTTCACTTTATTTTAAAAAATAAGACCACCTAGAACATTTGATTCTATGGTGGTTTACTCTGTTGAATAAACGACTATTGTTGAGTAAATTATGACTACAAACAACAGTGTTTTTTTTTAGCTAAATAATTAGCTATTAGCAATCATAATACAAAGAAAATTCGTAAGGATGAGGACGTAAACGCATTGGGTTCACCTCATTGTCTAGCTTGTATTCAATCCAGTTTTGAATAAAATCTTCGGTAAAGACACCAGTATCAGTCAAGAAACTATGATCTTTTTCCAAAGCTTCTAATGCTTCTTCCAAAGAACCAGGAGTAGAAGGAATCTTACTCAACTCTTCAGGAGATAAATCGTAGATATCTACATCTAGTGGTTCACCTGGATCAATTTCATTCTTAATTCCATCTACCGCAGCACAAAGCATTGCAGCAAAAGAAAGGTAAGGGTTAGAAGTAGCATCAGGACAACGAAACTCAAAACGTTTTGCTTTCGGATTGCTACCAGAAAGAGGAATCCTAACCGATGCAGAACGATTACCTTGAGAATAAGCTAAGTTTACAGGTGCTTCAAATCCAGGAACAAGACGCTTGTATGAGTTGGTAGTAGGGTTAGTTATAGCTAGTAAAGCAGGTGCGTGCTTCAAAATCCCACCAATCGCATTGAGAGCCATTTTACTCAAATTAGCATAGCCATCACCCCAAAATAGAGGCTGTCCACTTTTCCAAATAGACATATGGGTATGCATTCCAGAACCATTGTCGTTAAACAAGGGTTTAGGCATAAAGGTCACACTTTTACCATATTTTTTAGCGACGTTTTTGATAACGTATTTGTAAATCATCAAATTGTCAGCAGCTTCGATAATTGGCGCAAAGCGAATACCAAGTTCGTTTTGTCCTCCTGTAGCTACTTCATGGTGGTGTTTTTCAATCGGTACATTGCAATCTGCCATAGTTAGCAGCATTTCTGTCCGCATATCCTGTAGAGTATCGGTAGGCGCTACAGGAAAGTAACCTTCTTTGTAACGAGGTTTATAACCCAAATTACCACCCGCTTCCTCACGACCGCTATTCCATCGACCTTCTACACTATCAACATAGTAATAGCTTTTGTTTTCAGCTTGATCGAAGCGAACATCATCAAAGACGAAAAATTCTGCTTCAGGCCCGAAAAATGCTACGTCGCCAATACCAGTGTTGTTAAGAAAATCAAGAGCTTTTTTGGCGATTGAACGAGGATCGCGACTATACCATTCTCCAGTACGAGGTTCTTTAATACTACAGATCATGCTGAGAGTTGGTTCTGCGTAAAAAGGATCGATCCAAGCAGTTTTAGGATCGGGAACCATTGACATATCAGATTCGTTAATTGCTTTCCAGCCTCTAATACTAGAACCATCAAAAGCAACACCATCAACAAAGGAACTTTCTTCAATTTGGTCGTAGTAGAAAGAACAATGTTGCCAGATACCTGGCATATCAATAAATTTGAGGTCGATGATTTTGATGTTATTATCCTGAATCATTTTCAAGACTTCTTGGGGAGTCTCAGCCATAGATAGCTCCTATTGATTAGTTTTTTCTCTTGCCTCGGAATCATCCTAGAGAATTGCGATGCCAAGATTTTGTTTTCATTGCTACAGAAATACCATGTCTGAATTGAATAATAATCTGTAGATTTACCAAAAATGTGTCTAATTTAACAAAATATTCAAGTATTTATAAATAGTCTTAAATTTATTTAAGATTTTGATGGTGTTTTTTGTTTTAAATCTTCAAAATACTGATGTATTCAAGATTCCTGTCGCTTCTTGTGGGATTATAAATAAATAGAAAATAAAATTAGGCTATTGTTAAGCCAAGTAAGACAATCGCAGTTGGGAGAAATTATTATAATGCGAGACGCGGTTACCAAATTAATTAAAAATTATGATGTTACTGGTCGCTATCTTGACCGTAACGCAATGGATACTCTTAAAGCTTATTTTGAATCTGGTACAGCTAGAGTAACGGTAGCTACTATGATTACTGCTAATGCAGCAGCTATTGTTAGACAAGCTGGTTCTAGCTTGTTTGAACAAGTACCAGAATTAATTCGTCCAGGCGGAAATGCTTATACTACTCGCCGTTATTCTGCTTGTTTACGAGATATGGATTATTATCTGCGCTATGCTAGTTACGCTTTAGTTGCTGGTGATATGAATGTTCTCGATGAAAGAGTGCTACAAGGTTTAAGAGAAACCTATAATTCCTTGGGAGTACCTATTGGTTCTACCGTAATAGGAATTCAAATAATGAATAATTTAGTTAAACAAATGGCTACTAATGCTGGAATCAGCGATACTAATTTTATTGATGAGCCTTTTGAACATCTAACTCGGGAATTAAGCGAAGTTTCAATTTAGTTGATACTTTGCTTTAAAGCTTTCTCAGCAAAGCTAAGGCGCTTATGTGATCAGCTTTGCGCTGCTGTGGAGCAGATTGCTATTTGCCTTGGTTTTGCTAAAACTTCATCTTGTTATTTGAATAATTAGTTTCATTATTAATCGATTAAAAAAATTACTCCTGTTCCTAAATAAAGGTCAGAAGTGATTTTTAAGCTTAATTTGGTTAATACTAAAAAACGCCCCCCATTTCTGGAGAGCGTTTTTAATTAAAGATTAACGTCGGTCTTAGCCATTGATAGCAGGAGCAGTTAACGCTACAGGAGCGATATCACCACTAGCTAAGTCTAAGGGGAAGTTGTGCGCATTACGTTCGTGCATTACTTCAAAACCGAGGTTAGCACGGTTGAGAATGTCTGCCCAAGTATTGACTACGTGTCCTTGAGAATCCATGATGGATTGGTTGAAGTTGAATCCATTGAGGTTGAATGCCATGGTGGAAATACCCATTGCAGTAAACCAGATTCCGATTACAGGCCATGCACCTAAGAAGAAGTGCAAGGAACGGCTGTTGTTGAAAGAAGCATATTGGAAAATTAATCTTCCAAAGTAACCGTGAGCAGCTACGATGTTGTATGTTTCTTCTTCTTGACCGAATTTGTAACCGTAGTTTTGAGATTCAGTTTCTGTTGTCTCACGAACCAAAGAAGAGGTTACTAAGCTTCCGTGCATGGCGGAGAATAAAGAACCACCGAATACACCTGCTACACCTAACATATGGAAGGGGTGCATTAAGATGTTGTGTTCTGCTTGGAACACGAACATGAAGTTGAATGTACCACTGATTCCTAAAGGCATTCCATCAGAGAAAGAACCTTGTCCTAATGGATAGATTAAGAATACTGCTGTGGCAGCAGATACTGGTGCGCTGTATGCTACACAAATCCAAGGACGCATTCCTAAGCGGTAGGATAGTTCCCACTGACGACCTAGGTAAGTAAATACTCCAATTAAGAAGTGGAATACTACTAACTGGTAAGGGCCACCGTTGTATAACCACTCATCTAAGGAAGCTGCTTCCCAGATGGGGTAGAAGTGAAGACCAATTGCGTTCGAGGAAGGTACTACTGCACCAGAGATGATGTTGTTTCCGTAAAGTAATGAACCTGCTACAGGTTCACGGATGCCATCGATGTCTACTGGAGGCGCAGCGATGAAGGCGATGATGAAACAAGTAGTTGCGGTTAGGAGGGTTGGGATCATCAGGACACCGAACCAACCGATGTAGATACGGTTGTTGGTGCTGGTAATCCACTGACAAAAGCGTTCCCAAGCTCCTAAGCTTTCGCGCTGTTGTAATGTGGTAGTCATGTTTGTATGATTCCTATTTATTTAGTTGTCAAGGTACAAATGATTGACACTTTTTATATTAAGCAAAATATTTTTTTTTGTAAAGCTTTTTTAATCAATATATTCTTATATAAAGTATAAATAAACATAATCATTACTCATGAACAAAACTGTAACTTATAGTCCTGCCTATACTTTGGTTCCTACTTACCAATGTTTTAACCGTTGTAGTTATTGTAATTTTAGGACTGATATAGGTCAAAGTGATTGGTTAAGTGTTAAAAAAGTAAGAGAGCAATTGCATCAGCTTAAATTAAAAAATGTATCAGAAATTTTGCTTCTTAGTGGAGAAGTTCATCCTCTAGCTCACAATCGTCAATTTTGGTTTGAAAGAATATATCGACTATGTTTATTAGCATTAGAACTAAATTTTTTGCCTCACACTAATGCAGGGATTCTTAGTTGGCAAGAAATGGAACAACTTAAACAAGTTAATGTGTCAATGGGTTTAATGCTAGAGCAGTTGACACCAAAATTATTAAGTACTGTTCATAAATATGCGCCTAGTAAAGTTCCGCAATTAAGATTACAACAGTTGGAGTGGGCAGGAAAACTCAAAATTCCTTTTACTACTGGATTATTATTGGGAATTGGTGAAACAGAATCAGATTGGTGGGATAGTTTAAAAGCGATCGCAGATATTCAACAAGAATGGGGTCATATTCAAGAAGTAATTCTTCAACCTCATAGTTTGGGAAATCAACAAGTAATAAGTACAACTTCTTTTTCTCTGGAGCGATTACCAGAAGTTATTGCTAGAAGTAGAGAAATTTTACCCGATAGCATTAGGATTCAAATCCCACCTAATTTAGTTGTAGAGCCAAATCTACTCTTAAAATGTTTGGATGCTGGTGCTAGAGACTTGGGAGGAATTAGTCCAAAAGACGAAGTTAATCCTGATTATCCTCATTTAACTGCCGAATATTTACAATCTGTTTTAGAAACTGCTGGTTGGCAATTAGTTCCTCGCTTACCTGTTTACCCACAATATTATTCTTGGTTGTCACCACCTTTACAAAAATTGGTTAAAGCTAAAGAAAAAGCTTTAAGATGCAATAAATTAATCAATCGATAGTCACAATAAAGCCATCTATTCAGGTGATTGAGGTAATAAGACTGTGTTTGAGATTACTCAGAAACAAGAACAGTATCAAACCTATGTAATGACTGATGTACAAGCTCAGTCTCAAATTGAAGTAGTTCCAGAAAGAGGCGCAATTATTACCCGTTGGCGTGTTAAGGAAGAAGAAATTCTTTATTTAGATCAAGAAAGATTTACTCATCCTGAGCTTAGTATTCGTGGTGGGATTCCCATTCTGTTTCCTATTTGTGGAAATTTACCCAATAATAGCTACACTTATCAAAATCAAACCTATCAACTCAAACAACATGGTTTTGCGAGAGATTTGCCTTGGAAGGTAATTGAGACTAACGATCATGATTGTGCCAGTATGACGTTAGCTTTACAAAGCGATGAGCAAACGTTGATGGTTTATCCATTTGAGTTTGAAATTACATTCACTTATCAACTCAAAAGAAATAGTTTAAGAATTTTACAAACCTATCATAATCAATCGGAAGCAATCATGCCTTTTGCGACTGGTTTACATCCTTATTTCCAAGTAGAAGCTAAAAATCAATTACAATTTGAAATTCCTGCTACTTTTTATCAAGACCAAGTTAGCAAAGAAACCTATCCTTTTAAAGGGAAATTTGATTTTACCCAAGCAGAAATAGATGTTGCTTTTACTCAAATCGACAAACATCATACAGCGATCGCGGATTTAAACAAAAATCATAAAATCAGTATTAATTACTCCGATTGTTATTCCACTTTGGTATTTTGGACAATCAAAGGTAAAGATTATGTTTGTTTAGAACCTTGGACTGCGCCTCGCAATGCTCTCAATACCCAAGAAAAATTAATTTGTCTCGAACCAGGAAATACTTTTGACTCTGTTGTAGAAATCAATTTAAGCTATTTTTGATTTTTTACTTGTGTTTGTCAAAAATCTCTGTTATATTGATAAACCGTGTGAACAAAAAGAAAATTTGTTCTTGGGTCGCTAGCTCAGCGGTAGAGCACTCGGCTTTTAACCGATTGGTCCTGGGTTCAAATCCCAGGCGACCCATTTTATGTATTATGTTATGCGCCTGACCTTGAACCCACAACTAACCAATTTACATCCTCATCTCCCCTAAAAATACCCTTAAAAAAATGGAACTAAAAGATGATTAAAAACTCTTTTAAATCCCATTAATCATAGTTATTAAAATTAATTAAATTTTAGTTTTGTTTAATTAAAGCCAAATCAATAAATTGCTCTTCAGATTGAGTAATTTTTGCTTTAATATTAGGACCAAAAAACTTTTCAATTTTTTCTTGTTTATTTTGCCATTGTTCTAAAGAAATAAACGGCGAAGCGAATTCTAATATTAAAGTATAAGCCCCATCAGTAGCAGTTTCTCGTAATCCAATTAATTCTGGTCTTTCTTCATCAGTTGGACTTAAACCAATTTTTTCTAAAGATTCGTCCAAATGAGCTTCTTGTCCATAACGAAAACGAGTTACATCTTGTCGCAACTGATTTTGAGTGGAAGTTGCTTGCTGTTCCCTTAGTGAAATAATTTCTGGAGAAGTAGGAACACTATAGGGTGTGGGTTTTAATTCGGCAGCTTTGAGAGCAAGACCGCCTAATAAAATAGGAACACCATAAAACAACCCAGCTAAATTTAAAGTAGCATTCCCAGTGGCATAAGCAATAAAACCAATTACAGTCAAAATACTGCCTACAGTTAAACCAAGAGAACCCAAAGATATCTTACGGAACATTAGAATTGTACTTAATTACCTATTTTAGTCAATATTGTTTATTCTAGAGCTAGAAAAAGCTTTATCAGCAAACCTATGGATCAATCTACTTTAAAAGCACGAATCATTCAAATCGAAAGCAAAAGAGAAGTATTACTCAAGCTGTTAGAACAACCTAATTTAGGAACAATTCGAGTTGACGTTAATCAAGCTTTAGAAGAGCTAGATGAGTTAATTTTTGAATTTAGAGAGATTTTTCCCGAAAATAAGCCTGAATTTAGCTAATTTTCTTCTGTAATAGTTGTTAAGGTGGGTAAAATCACCCACCAATACTTATCAAAAAATAGCTCTAAAAATCAGAATTATCAGCAAAAATTGTTTGGGTTTTCCTGTTTACTTGCCAATCTTGATTTTCGCCACCAATAATTAATTTATTGATTTTGACGTATTCTTTACTAAGTTGATAAAGAGCATTGATTAAAATATCGATCGCAATTAAATCACTAGTACCTAAATCGAACCAGCAACGTCCCCAAGTACCTAAATATTCAAATTCACTCATATTGTGCATTGGCGACATCAGCATATTTTCTGCTTCTTCATTGTTATATTCCATGTAGCTGATTTCTATGCCAGTATCTTGTACTTGAAGATTTTCCGCATTAAAACCACCTAGTTTACCTAAATAAAACCAAGAGTTAAACAATTCTTCTATATATTGTTGCTCCATCATTGAGGGAGCAGTTTCAAATTCTAACCAAATCCACAAATCGAAGGGATTAAATTCACGAAACTGTACTTCCATGTAGTTGTGTGAACAAGAGGACAATAGTTTTTTATTTTAATCTGGATTAATCGCTGAATAAATAGCTGAATAATCAGCTTCAGCTAAACCCATTTCCATCGCGTGTTGAATAATTTGTCTTATTCCTACCAAACCATCGGTATTTAGACCCAAATTGTGCGCCTGAGTTAAAAATAAATCGGTATCTTTCAATAAATGTTTAGTAGGAAAATTAGGATTATGATAATTGCGACATTAAAATAAGACAATCACAAGCTGCAATAGCTGCTTCTGGAGAGTTAACAATAGTTGCACCAGCTTGTTGGAGAGATTCTAGTTTAGAAGGATTACGATTATAAGCTATGACAGAAAGGTTAGCCTCTAACAAACGAAAAGCCATTGGCTGACCCATTAAACCTGTTCCTAATATACCTATTTTCACAACTTAATAACGCGATCGCAATATATTTTTTAGCTTAACTTTAGCTTATTTTTCTAGTAAATCGCTGAAAATCCCGAAATATTGTCAAAAAAATGATCTCAGTCAATCGAACTAATTCATTTTTTCCATAAACCAAGGATTTAAACGAATAAAAATCAAAGGAATTGTGGCTACAATCATTTTCAGCAGCCAAGGTGAACAAATCAAAGTAATCACAAAAAACAAGAGTGCAGTAGAATTCATAGCTACTTTAAATACATCATCTTGAATTTTATAACTGATATAAATTGCTCCGGTGGCAATTCCTAAACTAACTAGAGACAGCGCAAGCATATTCAATTTACCTTTTTATAAGCGATGAATTAATTTCCTTCTGTGGATTTTACTGAGTTGTATCTCGCCACGAGCTTTCTGTTGAGAGATTATGGTGAGATAAACCACTGCTGAATACTAAACCCTGTTTATAATACCCAGTTTATTTTTTTCCAAATAGATTGGTTTAGCTTATAGGTTTTATTATTTTAGATGGGTTTTAATCACAGAATTTGGCATAAGACAGTATTAACATATAATAACCAAATATATCAGTGTCAAGCCTCAATCAAAATTAAATAGCTAAAAATACCAAAAAAGAGCTAGTTTGAAACCTAGATCAAGATTAAAAAACCCATCTGTCTCAGATTTATTTATCTATCCCTATTTTTACTAAGCAACTACATAGATGAATCAGGGATATATTCGTAAGCATAAAAAGCAACTCCACCAATTCCTTCCTGACGGTATTGAGGTAAATTGTCGATCACAAAATCCTTTTCTACTGCTGAGGGTGTAAAAAAATGAACATCTAGATTGGTATTGTAAAAGCGATAAATAGGAATTGTGCCATCGGTAGGATTATTATAGGCATAATAAGCTGTATTTTCAAACCGATATATTGCACCAAGTTCGTTTTGAATAAAGTCTTTCTCTGCTTCTGATGAGGTATAAAGATGAACGCCAGTGTTGTTGTTATAAAAACGATAAACTGATTTAGCACCTGTTAAAGGATCTGCGCCTGCACTTGGTTCGGCTGCTGAAGTGTAAGAAGCTCCTTCAAATCGATACTGAGGTAGTTCATCAAGAACAAATTGTTTTTCTACTTCTGAAGTAGTGTAAAAATGAACTCCTAAATTGGTGTTATAAAAGCGATAAACTGCAGAACCTTTAGATCTGGTAATTTTGCCATCATCCAAATCGCTATCACCTAAATTTATTTCTTGGTTATTAATACCTAATTTGGCTGTTTTTAAATCAATGATGCTACTTGAGTTAGCTACAGCATTAGAACTAATTGTAAAATCAATGGTTAAGATATTACCTGAACCTTTGGTTGGCACAGCACCAGGATTAATCAAACTAATGGTAACTTCGCCTGTGCCATCATTAACATTAACAATAGGATTAGGTAATTCTGTATTAGGATTAGTTCCTTCGCCACTAATTAATTTCCAATTGGCTGCAATTCCTGTTCTTTTTACTGCCTCATTATTATCTGTGTTGGGATTAGGATCGATAAGATCTAATAGGTTAGTATCATAATTTAAAGTAAGAGTTAAAGATTGTAGTCCTGTAACATCATTAATTGAAATGGGAACAGTAACTAGCTCTCCTAAACCACCTATTAATGTATCGCTAATACTTAGTTGCAAGTTATTTGTATTGGCAGGGGTGTTCATTTCGTCTTTCCTATAAATTTAATCAATTTAAATGTTTGGCAAAATAGAATTAATTAACTAAGTTTTTGTGCCTAAAAGCAAAAGATTTTCCAAGTTAAATTTCCTTGCATACTATTTTCTTAATCGATTCTAATCTTAAATAAAAAAAATTTTATATTTAGAGGGAATGATGAATTACTGGTCTTGCTTTGTTTGTGTATTTTTGACTAAACACTAAATCTAATTTAAATGAATGTTAAGTGGCTTAGTTAAAAATTGAGTAATAAATTTCTTGATTTTTATAAAAAATTGATAAACATCAGAAAAACTTGTAGATACTTTCTCTTGAGAAAATATTTAGCACTATTGATGAATGGGTTTTATTAAACTTTGACAACTGTGTTAAGTCTTTTTACTGAGACAATCATGAATTGGCTACTAAACTTCTTTGCCTGATTGTTCGTAACAATCAGAAAATTAAAAAAAACTCTGCTAAACAAGTTAGAAAAAACTAAAAGCTAACAAAGGCTAGAGATAGCGTAAATTAAACTTACAGGAGGAAGAAACTTCAGTGTTATTAGCAAAAGCTTCTTCCAGTTTGTAAACCTCGCGCTTAAATTAATAGATTATGAATACTGCTGAACTTTGGCAACGCTATCAAGACTGGCTTTACTATGACGAAAAATTAGGATTTTACCTTGATGTCAGCCGCATGAGCTTTGATGATGCTTTTGTTGAAACCATGAAGCCAAAGTTTGACAAAGCATTTAAAGATATTACCGCAATTGAAGCAGGAGCGATCGCAAATCCTGATGAAGAAAGAATGGTTGGTCACTATTGGTTGCGTGACCCCGATTTAGCTCCTACTGATGAATTAAAACAAGATATTATTGATACCAAACAAAGCATTATTGATTTCGCTCACAAGATACACAGTGGCGAAATTGCTCCTCCTAGTGGCGGTAAATTTACTCAGATTTTGTCGATTGGAATTGGTGGTTCTGCTTTGGGGCCTCAGTTTGTTGCTCAAGCTTTAGCAACTTTGGATGCACCCCTCAAAATCTATTTTATTGATAATAGCGATCCCGAAGGAATAGATCAGATTTTAGCAACTATTAGCGATCGCTTGGATACTACCTTAGTTTCTGTGATTTCTAAATCAGGAGGAACACCAGAAACCCGTAATGGGATGTTGGAAGTCAAACAAGTTTATGAAGACCGAAATTTGAATTTTGCTGACCACGCTTTCGCGATTACAGGTAAAGGTTCTCAGCTAGAAAATCAAGCCAAGTCAGAAGGTTGGTTAGCTACTTTTCCGATGCGAGATTGGGTAGGAGGACGCACTTCAGAATTATCTGCCGTTGGTTTAGTTGCTGCTGCACTCCAAGGAATTAATATTCAGGCGATGTTGGATGGTGCTAAAGCAATGGACGCTTTAACGAGAAAACCTGACCTGAAAAATAACCCCGCAGCTTTACTTGCCTTGTCTTGGTACTTTGCTGGTAATGGCAAAGGAGAAAAAGATATGGTAATCCTTCCCTACAAAGATAGTTTGTTGCTCTTTAGTCGTTATTTGCAGCAGCTAATTATGGAATCGTTAGGAAAAGAAAAGGATTTGGATGGCAACATCGTTAATCAGGGTATTGCCGTTTATGGCAACAAAGGTTCAACGGATCAACACGCTTATGTTCAACAACTGAGAGAAGGAGTTAACAATTTTTTCTTGACTTTTATTGAAGTGTTAAAAGACAGAAATGCCCCATCAGTAGAAATAGAACCAGGTATTACTTCAGGAGACTATTTAATTGGTTTCTTACTGGGAACTCGTCAAGCATTATACGAAAAACAACGAGATTCAATTACAATCACGATTCCAGATGTCAACGAAACTACTGTTGGTGCTTTAATTGCCCTCTACGAACGAGCAGTTAGTTTGTATGCTTCTTTAATCAATATCAATGCTTATCATCAGCCTGGTGTAGAAGCTGGCAAAAAAGCAGCAGCGTCAATCTTATCATTACAAGAGCGTGTGGTCGAAGTCCTCCAAAAATCCCAGCGCGCACTTTCTTTATCAGAATTAGCAACTCAAGCTGAAGCACCAGAACAAATTGAAACCGTTTACAAAATTGTTCGTCATCTTTATGCTAATCAGCGAGGAATCATTTTGACAGGGAATCTTGGTCAACCAAGTAGTTTGAAAATTGCTTGGCAAAGCCACTAAATTCTATACCAATACTAATAAAGCATTAGTAACTGGTGTAGGGGCAAGGCAGTGCCTTGCCCAACTGATAACTGATAACTGATAACTGAAATGACCCCTCTACAAAGATGCTGAGATGGTATAGGTAACCATTTGATTAACCTTTGGTTTCCCAAAACGTTCCCAAGCGTTACCACCACGTAAAAATAACTCCATCCAGGTAACTTTTTTGCCGTCACTAGTTTGCCAACCAGAACTACCAGGTGCAAAAGCTAAAGTTCCTTCTGGGACTCTAAAACTTCCATCAGAATAAATGGCATCGCTGACTACATCACCTACTCGAACTATCACTTTAGCGGAGAGAGGTAGATTAAGACTACTTGCTGGTATGGTAGTTTTGATATTGCCATAGCCATCAATCCACACTACACGATCTAAAGGTGGATCCGAAATTTGGGTTGGTAAAATTGTTTCTCCTAGCAAACTATAATCACCAAGAGCGATCGCTGCTGCTGCTTGAGGAAAAACATCACGGGAACGAAATTGAGAACCTCCTCGCGACACTTGAATAGTATTAATTTGTAAAGCTTCTTCTTTAAGGAACGAAAGAGTATAACCCGCTAAAACCCCAACTACTTGAACTTCATTTTTGAGTTTAACGTAGGTGAGTCCTTCTCCTTCATTATCAAATCTGGCTTCGGGATTATCTTGTCGAGGAGCGCAGTTATGATAAATTAGACGTTGTGGCGCACCAGGATTAAGACCGAGTTGAGCATTCCAAAATCCTGTTGCCAAGGTACTAAAAGGAGGAACGCTTAAACATTGAATTTGTGCTGAGGGCAATTTTTGATTTAAGCGTTGGGTTACTTCAGCAAAAGCAGGATCTCCAATTCCATAATCGGCAATTAAATTAATTAACATAAATTAAGATATAGGATTTTTTCTGAGTGTATTCTTTTACTCAGACTAGCCAATTTGTTTGGTTACCCAATCATAATCTTTGTTTTTTTTAAGCATGAAATTTATCTATAGTTCTAGATGATTAGTTTTTACTAATAATTGAATTATTGCCATTCCGTATTAAGACTACGATAATCCAATTGTTTTGCACCTGGATGACAAATGAGACAACTTTTATGAGTGACTGGTTGGGGTAAATCTACTTGGGGATGAAGAGCTTTGAAATAACGAGAGTTAGTTACATACTCTGGTTGAGGTTCACCTGGTAGTAACGGACGAGAAAATGTCTTTAAATAATTCCACATTAACCGAAGGGAAATACGGTCTATTGACGGTAAAGTTTGTCCATAATGTTGTTGTGGTTGTTGAAGAATTTTTTGCCAAGTTTCTGTTGGTAAAACCTCAGCAGGAATAGGGGTATGGCAGCTAGCACAATTTTTTAAATATACTTCTTGCTCGATTTGAGAATTATTATTTTGTACTATGAGCAAATTTTGAGCTTGAGAAATTTTATTTCCTAAACAAATACTTCCTACAATTACTACTATTGAAAACAGAAAGAAAAATAAACGTTTTAATATTTTTTTGAGGGAATAGTTCTGAGTTAATTTAAATTTAAGCTGAGATATTTTCAACTTTGACATATAGAATTGCTATAGTTTTAAGTACCAAGACAAAATTAAATATAAAATAAATATCTTATTGCTTTCCTCTGCATTTTTTCGTTTTATAACTATGAATTAGCTTACCTATTTATTTTATTGACCATGTTTCTAATTGTTCAGAACTATGCCAAAACATCCATTCAAATTGAGATGCTCGATAAAAAGCTTGTTCCATTAATTTTAGTTCTTGAACAGAAGCTATTTTAGCCTGTTGATCTACTACTTGAATAATATAATTAACTGAAGCTTCAAAATCAGGATCAGCATAAGTCTCAATCCATTTTTGATAGGGATTATTGTCAATTTTAGCTGTTTGATAAATATGTTTACCCACTTCGGAATAAATCCAAAAACAAGGTAAAACAGCAGCTACTGTAACGGCAAAGCTATCCCGATAAGCAGTTGCGATTAAAAAGTTAGTATAATTCAGGCAAGTAGGAGAAGGTTCTGTCGCCAAAGCATGATCAATTGTAATACCAAATTTTGCAAAAAAGTTTTCATGTAAACTACGTTCAACAATAATAGCTTCTCTAACATTATTAGCGAATTGTAACTGTAGATCTGGTTCTGGTGCTTTGGCGGAAATAATTGCTAATACACGAGCAAATTCACCTAGATAAATAGCATCTTGAATCATGTAATGTTGAAAAATTTCTCTTTTTAATAAACCTGACTTAAGCTCTTGAACAAATGGCATGATTAAAATGGAATTATAAATATTATCAATCTTGTTCCAGACTTGAGCAGAAAAATTCATATTATATTTAGCTAAAAAATGTTAGTGAAGTTGATTAAAGATTATTAATGTTGTTTCTTGGATTGATTAGATGCAGTCAAGAGCTTGGTTTTTTGTTGATAGTTTATAGTTAATTGGGGTCTCGGAAATTTTTGTTTTTTGATGTTTGATTTTACCAATTAATAGGCAAAATAGAAGGTTTGGGTTGGGTTTCTGACATTGACTGAGTTTCTTGGTCTAAAACTTCTTCAACATGACGATAAATCATTTCTGCTTCTGCTAAAGAATTACCAATACTAGTTAAGCCTAATTTCCCAAATTCTGATAAAGCTCCCATCAAATGAAACACACTACCTGTACGATTACTACTATCAAAATGAAGTCGATGTTGGGCAATAATATCCATTAAATCGTTAGGTAATAATCCTCGATATTGAGGCTTTTGTAAATTATCAGTAGCCAAATAATATTTGGGTTGATTTTGTTGCGTTAAAAATAATCCTGTTGAATAATCATAATAACCATTAGTAAGCAATTTTAAAGTCATAAAAGGATGAGTAGTCCCACCTTTACGAAGATTAATTTCGATCGCTTGAAGCTCCCATTTTTTACTATCTTGATGATGTACAGCAATAAAATCTACGCCATATCTTTCCATCGCGCCTTTAGCAGCTAAAGCTTTGCCAATTTTTAGTCCTAACTCTTGTAATTCCATTCGATAAGCTTCGTCGGCAGGAAAATAACAACCCAAGTAAATTTGACCGTCAGGACCACCTAAAATTTGGTCATGGGTAGAAAGAATTTCTATTTCTCCTGATGGTTTAATATAGCCTTGTACGCTGGGAGAACGTTTTGTTTCTCCTTCAATAAAAGCTTCGACAATTGCACCTAATTCGGGAATGCGACGCGAAAAATTTGCCCAGGTTTCTCCTTCTGACTGAAAACTTAAATTTTCTAAATGCTTTTCTAGAACTGCCATGGTTTCAGCTTCACTGACTAGATGGGGAGCATAATTTTGAATTGGCTGTAAATTTAATAAAGCATTTCCCTCACCAGAAAAGCCTTCATTAAGTTTAATCACCATTCTTTTTAAATCGGGCTGTCTTTGCCAGAGCTTTGTTACTTCAATTAACAATTCTTTAATATTATTTACTTGTTGACTGCCATCGGGATGAGGAATCTTACACTCAGAAAAAATTTCTCTGCTACCACTTTTAGAACCCCAATAAAGTAACTCTGGAGAAGCAGCTAGTAAAGGAATTCCTAATTGAAGTGATAATTCTTGTTCCAAATAGGTAGAATTAAAACAGACCATATAAGCCTTATCTGGTCTTAAAGCGCGACGAATTCTTTCAACTAAACGAGGTCGCTCTAAAATTTTTTGAGTTAAAGGTTTCAGCGAAGCGTCATAAGTACTAGCAAGTAACAAGCGATCGCGTGCGTGAGAAAACGGAATTCCTGGTAATAACTGAAGATAATAATCAATAATTATCGGATACAAAGGCAATGCAGTAACATAGATTACCCTAGTATGAGGGTTGCGTAAACGAATTAAAGAAAATAATAATCTTTCCTCGTAATGTAGAAAACCAGGGACTTTTTGCCCAACTTGCTGATCGATGCTATAAGAAGGAACGACTAAAATATCATAATCATCCTGATCAAAAATATCAATGCTTGAATAGCGATCGCGTAATTGAGCTTGTAGTTCTCTAAATCTATGTTGGTTTTCGGAGGTAAAATAGCTTACAGTCTGCATAAATAATACCAACCCCATTAGCGATGACTTCTCAGTCATCCTATTTCTTAAGGAGTGCCTCTGATTTTATATAGTACTTTTTTTTTAACCAATGAAATGCTAATTAGTATTAGAGTTCATCTAACCAAACCAATATGTTTCAGTGCAACTGTTCAAGATGTTCTTACCTTGTTCTTAAAGATGATTTATCAAACTAAAAAACAATATTCTCTTGACAGCAGGGTAAAATTTCACCATACTTCTTGTCGAGAAGAATAGTCAACATAAATATTTACCTCTGTTCATTGCATTAAAAATTCAAATTTCAAAACAGAATGACAGTTGTTGTCTTTGGCAGTATTAATATTGATCTAGTTGTAGAAGTTCCTCGACTACCAAGCAGGGGAGAAACAGTGATTGGGCATCGTTTTTTCACCGCCGGAGGAGGAAAGGCAGCTAATCAAGCAGTGGCAGTAGCCAAATTAGGTGTTCCGACTCATTTAATCGGTCAAATCGGTGATGATGAATTCGGTCAAATTTTGCTAAAAAACCTCCATAATCTGGGAATAAGCACCGAAGGAGTTGTAATTAACCCCCATACTCACTCGGGTGTAGCTTCAATTGTAGTAGAAGAAAGAGGAGATAATATCATTGCCTGTGCTGCTGGGGCAAATAATTTAGTCGGAGAAGCAGAATTGCGACAATTTCAGACTTTACTACCCCAAGCAAAAGTAGCTTTATTAGAATTGGGCATTCCTCTCTCTACTGTCATAGCAGCAGCCCAAACTGCTAAAAATAGTAACTGTTGGGTAATTTTAGATCCTGCACCAGCCCAACCTAATCTACCTAACGAATTGTATTCTCTGGTAGATTTAATAACTCCCAATGAAATAGAGGCTAGTCAGTTAGTAGGTTTTACTGTTGATGGCGTAACTACGGCTAGACAAGCAGCTACTTTTTTACATCAAATGGGAGCTAAAAATGTAGTAATTACCCTTGGTAACCAAGGAGCTTTTTGCAGTACAGGAGACGAAAATTATTGGGTGAAACCAGTCTCTGTAAGAGTAGTCGATACTGTCGCTGCTGGAGATGCTTTTAATGGGGCATTGGCTGCTGCGTTAGCTTCAGGCAAATCATTAAAAGAAGCCGTACAGTGGGGTAATATTGCAGGTGCTTTAGCAGTTACTAAACCAGGAGCGCAGCCTTCTCTTCCTAGTCGAGATATTTTTATGAAAATGC
The DNA here is from genome assembly GCF_000317575.1 of Stanieria cyanosphaera PCC 7437. NCBI lineage: Bacteria > Bacillati > Cyanobacteriota > Cyanophyceae > Pleurocapsales > Dermocarpellaceae > Stanieria > Stanieria cyanosphaera. The sequence goes on from NC_019748.1 coordinate 2,190,074, forward strand.
TTGCTGAACAATCTCCCTATTTTGATTAATTCTAGGCATCTTCGGGATAAATTGCCAAATAATCAGCTATTTCGTCAGGAGAAACAAGATGTTTTAATCCTTCCTGACGAGAGAGAAGCACGGCTTGAGTTAGTCTTCCTGCCTCTCCATCTCCTAAATTTGCCTGAGCAATTTCATCAAAAAAGCGATGATAAATTGTTTCTAGTTCGTGATAAAACCGATATCTTAGTTCTTGAGTTTGGCTCATTGTTCACACTAGTTTACAATTTTATAGATTATAAGGTGCTTCGCCTGTGTTGAGGAAAAAATTATTTCAGTTACCAGTGACCAATCAACAATTAACCATATTTTGGCGAATTGTTAAGACATTGCCAGCATTTTTTGGATTGGTTTTAATGCAGCGAGCCGAATATCCTCTGGAATAATAATTTCTGGCGTTTTGTTTTTCATTGCCAAATATAACTTTTCTAGAGTATTGAGGCGCATATGAGGACATTCGTTACAAGCACAATTGTTGTTGATTGCTGGTGCAGGAATAAAGTGTTTTTGGGGTGCTGCTTTTTCCATTTGATGAATAATGCCTGGTTCAGTGGCGACAATAAATTCTTGATTTTCACTGATTTGACAATATTTTAATAAAGCGGTAGTCGAACCAATATAATTAGCGTGACGAAGTACAGATGGTTCGCATTCGGGATGAGCGATTATTTCTGCTTGAGGATGTTCTAGTTTTAATTGAATAATTTTCTTTTCAGAAAAAGTTTCGTGAACGATACAGCTACCTTGCCACAAAACTAAATCTCTGCCTGTTTGTTCCATGACGTAGCGACCTAAATTTCGGTCTGGTGCAAAAATAATTGGTTGTTGTTGAGGAATTTGGTTGATTATTTTAACTGCATTAGAACTAGTACAGATAATATCGCTCATTGCCTTAATTTCGGCAGTACAGTTAATGTAAGAAACTACTAAATGATCTCGATGAGCTTGTTTAAAAGCTTTAAATTCTTGTGGTGGACAACTATCTGCTAGAGAGCAGCCGGCATTTAAATCTGGTAGTAAAACTAACTTGTTGGGGTTTAGAATTTTAGCTGTCTCTGCCATAAAATGTACCCCAGCAAAAACAATTACTTCGGCATCAGTCTTAGCTGCTTGTTGCGATAAACCAAGGGAATCGCCAAGATAATCAGCAATATCTTGAATATCTGGGTCTTGGTAATAGTGAGCTAAAATAACGGCATTTAATTCTTGTTTTAGTTCGTTAATCGCTGTAAATAAATCGTTAGGAATGTTCTGTAAGTTAGAGTTGGGTTTGGATGACGCGGTTGCGAACACAGTAGTTAAAAATCCTTTCTTAAGATTAAGTTTAGTTTTTAATTATAGTTAGTTTTACCAAAATCATTATAGTAGATTTTACCAAAAAGGAAAAGCACTTTGTCAGTTTGATTGGTCTGGGGCAATAGAAAAGCAAAAGAAATGAGTTCAGCAAAATCTTAAGCTTGCCAAGGGTTTAAAAATCTATCATGACAAATGACTAATATAGCAGTCGAAGGAAAGATCAGGACTCACACATACATCTTGTAAGGGCGATTCGCGAATCGCCCCTACGTTAAATACTTTGCCCTAACCTATAATTCGACTGCTATGACTAATAACTGATAACAAAGTAAAGTAAAAATGACTTAGATCAACAAACTTTTTAACTATGAATAAGTTTCCTACCTCTTTAGAAGAAGCTGTTACTCAAGCCAAAGAAGCCACTTTAGCTGCTCTAGCTGATGGTTACAATCGTGTTCAAGTAGAACTAGTTATTCCTGAAATTACTCTTCAAGCTCAGGTATTGGCTCTAGAATTTGCGACAATTTTTGCCGAATATGGCTCGGGGTTAAAAGTGATGTTTCCTGATTCGGGAGCAGCAGCACTAGCCAAAAGGGATTGGGGAGAAGTTCCGTTTCAAGTGACTGATTTGGGTAGTCGTTATACGGCTGTAGAGACACAAGTAAGCGAACAAGACCAGATCTTCATTGTAGTTGCTCCTGCTGCGATCGAAGTAGAAAAAGTAGAAAAACTGTGTAACGTGGCAGAGGATCGACCTGTAGTTTTATTGATTCCTCAATTAGAAGATATTGCCTTTGTAGGGATTGGTTATACTGCTCGTCAAATGAGAGAACGTTTTATTAAAAGTCTTTATTCTTGCTATTATCTTCGTCCTTTGGAAGAAGCTGCGATTTTACGTTGTCATCCTTCTTCATGGCAGATTTGGTTAGAAAAAGAGGAAGAATATCAACTAGCGATGGAGTTAGCTCATCAACCGATGGGGGAAGATTTAGAGCGTCTGTTGATGAAATTAACTAATCCTAATCCAGAAAACAAGAATGAGGTTGCTTCACGCCAAAAACCCAGCTTTTTAGGTAATCTGCAAAAGTTTCTTAGAACTTTAAGTCAGTAAAAATTAAGTTAGAAAAGAGCAAGAAAGAGCCAAGCTGAGATGGATTTTAACTAAGATTGATTCAACATCTCAGCCTCAACAATTTCAATAAAATCTAATGTAAAGTTTGGTTAGTAAGCATCTCTTCAGGTAGAATGCTTCATGATGATTAAATAATTCAGTCATCATCTTTTGGAAATTACTCCTATTATCAATCAGTAGTTAGCATTCGGAGAGACTGCGTGGATTTAGCTCGTATTCCTGCTCAACCAAAGCCTGGTTTAATTAATGTTTTAATTGAAATTCCAGCCGGTAGTAAAAATAAATATGAATTTGATAAGGATATGAACGCTTTTGCTTTAGACCGCGTTCTGTTTTCCTCTGTACAATATCCTTATGATTATGGTTTTGTGCCTAATACCTTAGCAGATGATGGCGATCCTTTAGATGGAATGGTATTGATGGATCAAGCAACTTTCCCTGGATGTGTTATTGCTGCTCGACCCATTGGTATGTTAGAAATGATTGATGGTGGCGATCGCGATGAAAAGATTCTCTGCGTTCCCGATGCAGATCCTCGTTATCGTAACGTTAATTCTCTTAAAGATGTTGCACCTCATCGTTTGGATGAAATTGCCGAATTTTTCAAAACTTATAAAAATTTAGAGAAAAAAGTCACCCAAATTCTTGGTTGGCAGGATGTAGACCAAGTTAAACCCTTGGTAGAACAGTGCATTAAGGCTTACAAATAGTTTAAAGTTCAATATATATATGGGTTGGGTAATTACCCAGCCTAGTTAGTTCAATTTTTTTCTTTTAAAATAACTATGCTCGTTAAATCTACTACCCGCCACGTTCGGATCTACGCTGCCGAATTACAAAATAACGAATTAGTTGCTAGTGATAGCGTTTTGACTCTCGATATCGATCCCGATAATGAATTTAACTGGGAAGAGGATGCTTTACAGAAGGTTTATCGCAAGTTTGATGACCTTGTTGAAGCTAATAGTGGTCAAGATTTGAGTGAATATAATCTTCGTTTAATTGGTTCTGATTTAGAGCATTTTATTCGTTCTTTACTGCAAAAAGGCGAAATTTCTTATAATTTGGGCAGTCGCGTGCGTAATTATAGTATGGGCTTACCCAAATTAGATAGTCCTGAAACAGAAGGGAAATATTATTAGAATTTGGATGCAGAGGAGCAAGGGTGCAGAGGTGATTTGATTAATAATCATACTAGGTTTCCCCAGACCCTTCACTGCGTTCAGGGCTTCGCTGCGCTCGTCTCCTTTTCTGCCTGTCTCCCTATCTCCTACTCTTGGGATTGTTCTTTAGCTTTCTGCCAGCGTTCCTCCGCAGTTGCCATAACTTGGTCTAAATTTTCGACGATTTCTCCTGGATACTCTTCTAAAACTTTAATAGAAAGAGATAATCGGTTTTTGTATTCGTCTACTTCGGCAATGACAACTTTGATGATTTGACCAATTTTAAAGATTGTAGTTAAAGAATTAATATGAGTGTTGCTGACTTCTTTGATATGAAGTAAACCAGTTGCACCATCAAGATCGACAAAGACTCCATAGGGTTTAAGGCTGACGATTTTACCTTCCACCAAAGTTCCTTGTTCAACTTTAGCCATTGCTTTGGCTTGAATTGCACCACGTTGAGAAAGTACTAGTTTTTTGTCGTCGGGATTGACTTCTAAAAAAGTAGCGGTTAGCAGTTGCCCTACTAAACTATCCAGATTATCTCTTTGTTCTAGGTGCGATCTCGGGATAAATCCTCTTAATCCTTCGATTTCTCCTGTTACTCCTCCTTTATTGACTCCAGTAATCCTAACCTGGACTGATTTACCGCTTTCGGCAATTTCCGCTACATTATCCCAAGCAGCTTGAAGTTGCAGTTGACGGCGAGATAGAGTAACTTGCCCTTCATCATTTTGTTCTCTGATAATCAAAAATTCTAATTCTTGATTGAGGGGTAAAACTTCGGCTAAGTTGTCAATTGTTCCTAGGGCAGCTTCTCTGGTAGGAACAAAAGCTGGAGATTTGCCACCAATATCTACATAAGCCCCTTCCGACTCGTATTGAACGACTGTTCCTTTAATTACTTTTCCTTTGCTAAATTCATAATCGTATTGTTCTAAAGCTTTAGCAAAATCATCCATCGAAAAGGATTGTTTAGTGGAGATTGAATCGCTCATGGCAATATTTTTTGATCTGATGTGATAAATTATCTTTTATTTAAGAATTTGGCTAAACAAGTCTAGCACTTTCTGCCACGCAGATTGGGCAGCTTTAGGATTATAACTACTACGCTGATCGCATACAAAACCGTGAGTTGCGCCTTCATAACGAAAAACTTGATGAGGAATTTGGTTTTGGTTCAATTGGGCTTCTATTTCATCTACTTGTTCGTTGGGGATTAACGGATCTTCTGTGCCAAAGAAAGTATAGATTGTTCCTTTAATATCTTTGGTTCGAGTAATAGTTGGTTCACCACCGCCAGGGCAAGAGTTTGTAATTCCTGCACCATAGAAAGATGCTGTTGCTTTAATATCTTCTAGGGTAGCAACTAAATAAGCTACGTGTCCGCCAAAACAAAAACCAATCGTTCCTACTCCTTCTGGTTTCACTTGGGGCAAAGCATAAAGATAATCAATGGTTGCTTGAATATCACTGATTAATTCTTGTGCTGTGGTTTGTTCTTTATATTTTCTACCGATTTGCATATCTTCGTCGCTATAACCTACTTCAAAACCAGGTGCTTGACGCTGATAAATGGCAGGTGCGATCGCAACATAGCCAGATTTGGCTAATCTTTCAGTAATGTCTCGAATATGGGAGTTAACGCCAAAAATTTCTTGTATTACCACTATCCCTGGATATTTTGTCTCTGTTTCAGTGGGATTAGCTAAATAAGCATGAATTTTTAAATCGCCATTGACAATTTGTACGTTAGCGGTAGCAATTTCCAATGCTGTCATTTATCTTTACTTGATTTTTGTTTCTATTGTGTAAATTTTAAGTCGATTAGATACGTTTAAGCCTGAAAAGTTTATTGCTCTGAAGTTGACGTTCTCCCCTGCTATCACGGCGAGGGGATTCTAAAAATCACTTTTTAGGTTTTCTCTTTCTTAGAGTTACCTTACTAGAGTGTGTTTCCAAAATGAGAGCAGAGGGGAATCTCTCCAGAGACTTCAAATTCCGTGCGCCCCAAGGTATTTGCCCATTGTTTCAGGGCTTGTTTTAAAATATTTCCAATTTCAGATTGTGATTGATTAAGCTTTTCTAGGATAGAGAAGTTAATTAGTTATAAAATGTTGATTAGGTATTTGTATTCCTTGCTACTTGGAAACTGTTAATTAACTAAACTTCATTCAATACAGTAGACCCAGTAAAGGAAACATCTAATCTTACTCTTGTTCAATATGAAGTAAGAGAAAAACGATTCTGGATTTTATTTAAGGTTTAGTTTCGTAATTTGGAGTTGCTTAATTATTTTAAATAACAATGAGTAATTTTTTTATTAATTAAGCTGCAAACTTACTCTATTTAATAATTAAAATTTAATTTATTTTTGTTCGTAATATTTAGGTTATAGCTAATGTCGATTCTTCATGGTAGTTGGATTTTACAGTCAGAGCAAAATTATTTTTTTGTTTGGGGAGAAGCTTGGCGTTCTTTAGTTAATGTAGAATTTACTACTCAAGATAAAAATTTAGTTAACCCTTTTTGTTTACCAGCAGAACAACTAGTAAATTTACTAAATAATAATCATTTTAATCTAGATAAAATTTTAAATAAAGAAATTAACTTAAATAATAGATGGCTTACTCAACAAATAGCTATTCCAAGTGTTATTGATTTTAAAAATCAGACTATTCAACCAATATTTTCTAAAAATATCTCAACTGAAACAATTTTAGAATTATCTTCTTGGCAAGTTGAAGGATTTTATCTGACCGAAACAGAAACTATTAAATTTTTACAGTCATTACCTCTTAATCAAACTAATAATTTTTTAGGAGGAGAATTGAATTTTTGGTCACAGATATATCGTTGGATTCTCGATCTAATTGTCAGGGGAAAGTTTTTACCAGGTATTAATTCCAAAAATAAAGAAAAAATTCAAGGCAATTGGCAACCTTTATTAGATAGTATTATTGACCAAGCCAGGTTGGCTAAATTTATTCAATTAATGCCTTCTGCTTGTCTTAATTATCAAGTTGAGCAAGAAAATTTAACTGCCCAAGAATTATTATTAAACTTTTTAAGTAGTATCCTTGATGCTAACTTACGTAATTGGATTGATTATAATGTTAGTGCATCTAAAAATTTAAATATTCAACCTTATTTACTTTCACTTTCTGAATTAAACTCTACCTTAGATACTGAACAAAAAAATCTTAATCGTCTCGAAAATGCTCTATATAATTGGACATTACCAATTCAAGAATATTTAGTAACTTCAGAAAATAACAATCTTGGACAAAATCAATATCACGCTTGTTTTACTCTTCAACCACCCAGCCAAAATAGCAAAGATGAAGAACAAAATGACTGGCAATTAAAATATTTTCTTCAAGCATTAGATAATGCAAACTTTATTATTGATGCCGAGATAATTTGGCAACACGATGCTGAAATTTTATCTTATCAAGGCAGAACTATTCCCAGACCTCAAGAAATTTTTCTTAAAGGATTAGGATTAGCTAGTAGAATTTATCAACCAATTGCTGATAGTTTACAAACAAGTACTCCTCAACAATGTAACTTAAATCCAATTCAAGTTTATGAATTTTTACGCTCAATTGCTTGGCAATTACAAGACAATGGTTTGGGAGTAATTTTACCTCCTGGTTTAACTCCTGGTGAGAATGAACAAAGATTAGGTGTTCAAATTACTGCTGAAGTTGCCCAGAAAAAAGGTGAACGTTTAAATTTACAAAGTTTGCTTAAATATAAGTTAGAAATTTCTGTTGGGAATCAAACAGTTTCTAAACAAGAATTTGAAAAATTATTAGCTCAAAAATCTCCTGTTGTAGAAATCAATGGACAGTGGTTAGCATTACAACCTGCCGATGTTAAAGCAGCACAAGCTGTCTTAAATCAGGCTAATGAAGCAATGAATTTATCTGTAGAAGATGCACTACGTTTGTCTACAGGAGACACCAAAACTTTAGCCAAATTACCAGTAGTTAGTTTTAAAGCAACAGGTGTTTTAGAAGAGTTAATTAATAATTTAACTGATAACAAATCCGTCGAACCGATTACTAATATTCCAGGATTTATTGGTGAATTACGTCCTTATCAAGCTAGAGGAGTTGGTTGGTTAGCCTTTTTAGAAAAGTGGGGTTTAGGTGCTTGTCTTGCAGACGACATGGGATTAGGAAAAACACCGCAACTAATTGGGTTTGTTCTTCATCTAAAAGAAAACTATGATTTAAAGAAACCTATTTTAGTAATTTGTCCTACTTCAGTTTTAAATAATTGGGAAAGAGAAGTTAAAAAATTTGCACCTACTTTATCTACTTTAATTCATCATGGTGATCATCGCAGTAAAGGTAAAACCTTTGCTAAAGAAGTTAACAACAAACATTTAGTAATTACTAGCTATTCGTTAGTTCATCGTGATTTAGAAACTCTTAAAAATATAGAATGGGAAGGAATAGTTTTAGACGAAGCTCAAAATATTAAAAATTCCTCAGCTAAACAATCTCAGGCAGTAAGACAATTACCAGCCAAGTTTAGGATCGCTTTAACAGGAACTCCTGTAGAAAATCGCTTGTCAGAATTATGGTCAATTTTAGATTTTCTCAATCCAAGTTTTTTAGGAACAAGGGCATTTTTTCAAAAAAGGTTTGCTATTCCGATTGAAAAATATGGTGACAGAGATTCTTTAAAAATTTTGCGTTCTTTAGTTCAACCTTTTATCTTACGTCGTCTCAAAACTGACAAAGAAATTATTCAAGATTTACCAGAAAAACAAGAAATGAATGTTTTCTGTGGTTTATCTAGTGAACAGGCACAACTTTATCAACAAATAGCAGAAGAATCTTTAGTACAAATTGAATCTTCAGAAGGAATTAAACGCAGAGGATTAATTTTAACTCTACTATTAAGATTAAAACAATTGTGTAATCATCCAGAATTATTAACGGCTAAAAATACTTCAATTAATCCGACTAAAAATATTCATCAATTTGGTAATCGTTCGGGTAAATTATTGCGTTTAGAAGAAATGTTAGAAGAACTAATGACTGAAGGAGATCGCGCTTTGATTTTTACTCAATTTTCTGAGTGGGGTAAATTATTAAAACCTTACTTGGAAACCAAATTAAAAGGAGAAGTTTTATTCCTTTATGGTGCTACTCGTCGTCAACAAAGACAAGAAATGATCGACCGTTTTCAAAATGATCCTAATGGGCCACAAATCTTTATTTTATCTCTTAAAGCTGGAGGTACAGGATTAAATTTAACTAGAGCAAATCACGTTTTTCATGTAGATAGATGGTGGAATCCTGCGGTAGAAAATCAAGCTACAGATCGTGCTTTTAGGATTGGTCAAAAACGAAATGTTCAAGTACATAAATTTATTTCTACGGGAACATTAGAAGAGAAAATTAATGACATTATTGAAAGTAAAAAAGAACTTGCTGAACAAACCGTAGATGCAGGGGAAAACTGGTTAACAGAATTAGATACTAATCAATTGCGTAATCTTTTATTATTGAACCGCGATAGTATTATTGATGAAGAATAAAAACGTTAAAAAAATTGGTTCTAGACAACCAAGCCAAGTAACAATTTATTAATATCCGCGATCGCATTTTCTGAACTGAAAAACTATATGCTAAAAATCTTGTTTACAGTAGGACTTAAGTGCTATGACCTCAGAAGATTATTCAGATAAATCAATCGATAGTAATCAAACCTCTTCAGAAAACGATATTTCTCAACCAGAGACAATTAAATTACTGACAGAAAGTATTCTGAAACTAGAAAGAATTGTCGAACACTTAAAAGTAATATCAACTACTAATAATTTACCGTCAGCTTCTATTAACAATTTGGTAGAGCTAACTGAAACATTAGCAACTACAGTAAATAATTTAGATAATACTGAAGAACTAAAAACAGTTACAGTTTCCTCAACTACTCCAAAAGTAGTCAAACCAAAATCTGCTCAAGTAAAATCAACAAAAAAGGTAATTAAACAAGATCAATTATCCAATAATTGGTTAAATAAAATTCGTTCTAATTTAGTCGGAATAGGAATTGTTGCTACTACAATAATCTTAATTATTTCTGCTTCAGTATTTTGGTTATCTCATCAATCAACTGAAACAAAAGTGGCAGTTAAACCAATTACAATAGAAGAAGAAAGTTCTACTACAGTTGAAGAATTAGAAATCCCTACAAAAATAGAAATAACTCCCTCCGAGGAAATTATTTCAGAAACAGAAGCAAAATCGACAGTAGTTATCCCTGAAGTAACTATCCCTTCTCAACCGATAACAGTTACAACAAATACTCCAGAAATTATTGATACATCAGAAACAGAAGCAAAATCAACAGTAGTTATCCCTGAAGTAACTATCCCTTCTCAACCGATAACAGTTACAACAAATACTCCAGAAATTATTGATACATCAGAAACAGAAGCAAAATCAACAGTGGTTATCCCTGAAGTAACTATCCCTTCTCAACCGATAACAGTTACAACAAATACTCCAGAAATTATTGATACATCAGAAACAGAAACAGAAAAACCCATAGTAATTATTCCTGAAACAGAAAAATCATCTCAACCAGAAATAACTAAACCTAGCACTGAAATTCCTCCAAAAATTGTTACTTTACCCGAAGTGCCAGTCGAAACAGAAACTATTCCTGACATTGAAACCTCAGCAACAGAACAATTAAAACAACCTCAATTACCACCAGAAAATTTAGTTCAACCTCAACCATTCCCATTAACTCCAGAACAAAATTTAGTTGCAGCTATTCAATCTAAATTATCAGAAATTACTAATCAATATTTTGATGATTTAATTCTATCTATCGAAGCTAATTTGTTACAAAATAATTTACTTGTTAAATTAAGCGATCGCTGGTATAATCTCAATCAATCAGAACAAGATAAATTCGCTAGCGAAATTTTGCAAAAATCTCAACAGTTAGACTTCAAAAAATTAGAAATAATAGATACTAATGGTAAGTTAATTGCCCGTAATCCAGTGGTAGGTAAGCAGATTATAATCCTACAAAGAACCAACAACAAAGTTTAATTAATTACAAACAAAAAATTTTTGAACGCCAAAAGTAAAGATTAATTAAATTAACAGTTAACCAACGACTTGCTATTGGTTACTAAGAACTGTGTACAATATCCCTGGATAAAATTTAGGCGATGACAAAGGTGGTCAAAAAATTGAATAATCAAATTATTGTTAGTGTTGGAATAATATTCATCTGTGCTTTAGTTTTAATTGTCTCTTCTCTAGTTGGTAGTGGCAATCAATCAAACGCAATTGCATCTGAATTAAACCAACCGACTACCACTTCATCTCAATTAATTGCTGAAAATATTAAATCAAAACAGGAAAATAAAACTATGGATTTGTCCAATGCTGTTAGCACTCCTTCGGGACTACAGTACGTCGTCGTTAAAGAAGGAAATGGTGCAACACCACAACCAGGTCAGACAGTAACAGTTCATTATACAGGAACATTAGAAGACGGAACTAAATTTGATAGTTCTCGCGATCGCAATCGTCCTTTTTCTTTTAAAATTGGTGTAGGACAAGTCATTCAAGGTTGGGATGAAGGAGTTGGTAATATGAAAGTTGGTGAACAACGTACTTTAATCATTCCTCCTGACTTAGGTTATGGTGCGCGAGGCGCAGGTGGAGTAATTCCTCCTAATGCTACCCTCATTTTTGACGTAGAATTGCTCAAAATCGGCTAAATTAACTTAAAAATAGGAGCAGTTGTTGACTGCTCCCGTTAGCTCTTAATGTTTGTCGAAATTAGCTCATTCTCATTGCACATGATTAAGATAAGTAGTTGGACTTCTCAATTTATGTAATTAATCTTGTCTATCTACTTAAACTTTGAGCATCAATCATTTCATGTGCTAATTTTCCTGAAGCAATCCCTGCTTTGACATTTTTTAGTTTGAACATTAAATAAAAATTCTGATTTCTTTGTAATTATTAGATTAGAATCGTTGACTATACTGACAAAGAAATGAGCAATAGCTGAAAAATCAATAATGGTTAGATGAGAAAACTGAGGATTAAATAAGAAAAAGTAGAGATTTTTTAATCTACAGATACTCAAAGACCCGAATTTCAAGCCTGTCATAAGCATCCCGTATTGCTGCTACCTTCCGGTTCTGACAAGGTTTGGGCGTTACAACCGCATGAGTCCGGGTCAACTACTAGAATAACATACTTTCTAGTGCATTCAAGCAACAAAGGCAAACTCATTCAGTAGATTAAATAATTAAAAAGATTATCAGTAACAAATTTCGTTTTGTGTCAAGTATAAATTAGAGGTATAGTGAGCAAGGACTAATGAATTATGCTTTGTACAAAATGCCAACGTCAAGTAATTTGCATGGTCTATCAATTAGGACAAGAAGACTCTCGGATCAAGCAGATGCTTTCTCAAATGAATCGCTGTGAACAACGCCAGCTAGTGAAATCCCATTAAATTACACTTTGAGCTTGAATTGAGGAGAATACTTTAATTAAACTGATTTGCATAGAAAACTGCATATTGTTTTCAAGCTTCTGCCTTTTCTCAACTAGTAACTTTAAGGCGTGAAAGCTTGTATTTTGGTGCAAAGCTCGGGTAATCAAAAAGTTTGCTCAAGCAATCTAAAAATATAATTGACTTAACTAAATATTATCAATTTTGCAGCATCGCGATCGCACTTTTCCAAAAAATGCTTTAATAAATAATAAATATTTTTATTTTTCTGCTTCTGAATTTGCCTTACAATATCACCTCGGATTGTTGTAGGTGCATCGGAAGCGAAATGAAAAAAAATCTTAAATTACCACAAAAAATTATGTTACTTGGTTCAGGAGAACTAGGTAAAGAATTTGTAATTGCAGCCCAAAGATTAGGTAATTTTGTGGTAGCAGTAGATCGTTATGCTAATGCACCTGCCATGCAAGTTGCTGATCGCTCTGAAGTAATTTCGATGTTAAATGAAGATGATCTAGAAAGAGTGGTGCAACAATATCAACCAGATTTTATTGTTCCTGAAATTGAAGCAATTCGGACAGAAAAATTACTTGAATTTGAACAACGAGGCTTGACTGTAATCCCCACAGCAGCAGCAACTAATTATACCATGAATCGCGATCGCATTCGCGACTTAGCTCATCATCAATTAGGAATTAGAACTGCTAAATACGCCTATGCTTCTTCTCTAGAAGAATTGAGCAAAGTTGCAGCAGAAATTGGTTTTCCTAATGTAATTAAACCCGTGATGTCTTCTTCAGGAAAAGGTCAATCTGTGGTAGCTTCTGCCGATGAAATCGAACCAGCTTGGCATTATGCGATTGAAGGTGCAAGAGGCGATACCCAAAAAATAATTATTGAAGAATTTATTGATTTTGAAATTGAAATTACTTTACTTACTATTAAACAATGGGATGCACCAACAATTTTTTGTCCACCAATTGGTCATCGTCAAGCAAGAGGAGATTATCAAGAATCTTGGCAAACTGCGGAAATCTCTGAAGCAAAAATCAAACAAGCAGAAGCAATTGCGACTAAAGTTACTGATGCTTTAGGTGGTGCAGGAATTTTTGGTGTCGAGTTTTTTATTACTAAAGACGAAGTAATTTTTTCTGAACTTTCTCCTCGTCCTCATGATACAGGAATGGTAACTTTAATTTCCCAAAATCTCAATGAATTTGAGTTACATTTGCGAGCAATTTTAGGCTTACCAATTCCCAAAATCGAAGTATATTCTCCTGCTGCCAGTGCAGTAATTTTAGCTAGTGAATATTCAGATCAAATTAGTTTTGTTAACGTTGCCGAAGCTTTAGCAACTCCAGATGCAGAGATTAGATTATTTGGGAAACCAGATTCTCGTCCCTATCGTCGCATGGGAGTAGCTTTAGCCAAAGGAAAAACTGTAGCAGAAGCGAGAACCAAAGCAAACAAAGCAGCTAAAACCGTCAATATTGTTAACAATTAATGTTAATTTTTACTTTGATCAAACTCTAATTATTTTATTAGTTGAAAATACTTTTTTTTTAATAATTATCAGCTAAAATAGCTTAACTAAAATTAAATAACTGTACAGACTACGCCATGCTTGTACAGACGTTCCATGGAACGTTTCTACTGATAACTGTTGTACGGGCAAGGCAGTGCTTTGCCTCCTACTAATAACTGAAAAATGCCTACATTTGTCAAAATAGAACAAGGAATTGTTGATAAAAAAACTTTTGATCGATACGTCCCTGATCATAAAGAATACGTTCGTAATTTAATTATTAAAGGACATAAAGCTCGTACTGGATATTGGGCAGAATTTGGTGGAGGAATGTTAATTTTTGAAGCTTCATCTTTAGAAGAGGCAAAAGAAATAGTGGCGAATGATCCTCTAATTAAAAATAATTGCGTCAAATACGAACTACATGAATGGAAAATTGTAGTTGAGTAAAACAAAAACTATTAAATTACCAATTGTTTAATTTGTTTGAGAATTAAGCCCAAATGAATTGAACTTTAAAAATTTGGAGATGAGATTGAAACATAACTTCTCATCCCCACTGATTATGGTCACTTTGATGAACTACATCGATCAGCTTATTTTGATTGAGTTGCCTGTAATTAATAAACTTAATTGAAAATGACGTAGTTCACTATAACTAATCACTAAACCGCTTCGAGATTTCTTTCTCCTGTACGAATACGAATAACTTCGTCGACGGGATGGACAAAAATCTTACCATCACCAATTTCACCTGTTCTAGCAGCAGCGATAATTTTATCTACCACCATATCTACTTGGTTATCTTCGACTACTATTTCAATTTTGAGTTTTTGAAGAAATTCGACAGTATATTCTGAACCACGGTATCTTTCAGTTTGTCCTTTTTGTCTACCAAAACCTCGCACTTCAGAGACTGTCATACCAACAACCCCTGCATTGACTAAAGCGATTTTCACTTCATCTAATTTAAAAGGACGAATAATTGCTTCGATTTTTTTCAATTTATTATCTCCTTATTGCAGTAATTTTTTACTCTAGATTTATTTATAAGGCTAGGTTAGGATTTTAGCGCGATTGAGATCGAAAAATTTTGTAAAAATAATATCCTGTTTCTCAGGTAAGAGCAACTAAGATTTAGAAAACGAGAGGTTAGAACTGTTATAGTTAACCCAATGGTCAATTTCCCCCATTTAAATTGCTCTAAAAGTTTATTTGTCTTTGATTAGCTAACTTGTTCTAATTTCCTGACATCCGTTACCTCTCCTGTGACGGCAGCAGCAACTACCATTGCTGGACTCATTAACAAAGTTCTACCAGTAGCTGAACCTTGACGACCTTTAAAGTTACGATTAGAAGAAGAAGCACTAATTTGATCCCCTTGAAGTTTATCGGGATTCATTGCCAAGCACATCGAACAACCAGGTTCACGCCATTCAAAACCAGCTTCGGTAAAGATTTGATCTAATCCTTCTGCTTCTGCTTGTTGTTTGACTCGTTCTGAACCAGGAACTACAAAAGCTTTTACTCCTGCTGCGACATGATGTCCTTTGGCAAATTTAGCAGCTTCTCTGAGATCGCTGATTCTACCATTAGTGCAACTACCGATAAAACAGACATCTATTTTTGTACCTTTAATAGATTTGCCTGGAGTCAGTTGCATATATTGATACGCTTCTGATGCGATCGCTTTTTCACTATCGGCTAAACTTTCGGGGGTGGGAACAGTTTCACTAATACCAATCCCTTGTCCAGGAGTAATTCCCCAAGTTACAGTAGGTTCGATCTCAGCAGCATCAAAAGTAACGACATCATCATAAACAGCATCTTCGTCACTACAAATACTTTGCCACCACGCCACCGCCTTTTCCCAGTCTTTGCCTTTTGGGGCAAAATCTTTACCTTTGAGATAATCAAACGTAACTTGATCGGGATTGATATAACCGCAGCGCGCACCACCTTCAATTGACATATTACAAACAGTCATCCTCTCTTCCATATTCATGGCAGTAAAGGTACTTCCTGCATACTCGTAGGCGTAACCAACACCGCCGTTAACTCCTAGTTTACGGATGATATGAAGAATGACATCTTTGGCATAGATTCCTGGGGGTAATTCGCCGTTAACCTCAATTTTACGGACTTTGAGTTTAGATAAAGCTAGAGTTTGAGAAGCTAAAACATCCCTAACTTGGGACGTACCAATCCCAAAAGCGATCGCTCCAAAAGCACCATGAGTAGAAGTGTGGGAGTCACCACAAGCAACTGTCATGCCTGGTTGAGTTAAACCTTGTTCGGGTGCAATGACATGAACGATGCCTTGATTACCAGAACCAACATTATAAAATCTGATCCCAAAATTTTTGGTATTGTGTTCTAATGCTTGCATCATTTCTTCTGCTAAATCGTCAGCAAAAGGACGTGCTTGATTTTCAGTCGGTACAATATGATCTACTGTCGCTACGGTACGTTCTGGAAATAATACTTTTAAGCCTCTTTCTCGCAGCATGGCAAAAGCTTGAGGACTAGTAACTTCATGAATTAAATGTAAGCCAATCAATAGTTGAGTTTGACCTGAGGGGAGTGTACCAACTGTATGTAAGTCCCAAACTTTATCGAAGAGTGTTTTTGAAGACATAAAACCTTTGTGTGTAAGTACTTTTCAAATTTCTCACTGGAGATTTTTCTTACCAGTTTTTTAACTTTGTCATTCAAACAACGATTTTATAAATATTTGCTCGTTTATTATCAGACCAAGGTTTTGAGGGATTTAGAGAACTATGTATTGTATCATGATAAGTACCATTACATAATTATTTAGATATTTAAAATTTTTTCCTGCCTTCTGCCTTGTCTATATTAAGTAAGCCGATGTTGTTCAGGGCAAAAGATCAGAACTTTTTGTGCTTAAAAGAGCAGTTAAGAAAAAAAAATACCATCAAAATTGAGATTTAGCTAATTTTCTTAACAAATTGGTTGTTGGTAGCTACAAAATAATAAATTTAGTGAAAGGAAGCACCAAAAATTCAATTTTTTTCTTAATGTTGAATACTTATACCTTAGATGATAGAACAAAATTTCGTTATTTATATAGTTGTGGTGAGGAGGAACGGACATGGATACTAGTCTGATCGTATCTAATATCCTCAATCCGCCAGTTTTATTTTTCTTTTTAGGAATGACTGCGGTTTTAGTTAAATCCGATTTAGAAATTCCTCCTCCAATTCCCAAACTATTTTCCCTTTACTTGTTGTTTGCGATTGGATTTAAAGGAGGAGTAGAACTAATTAAAAGTGGTATTACCCAAGAAGTAATTTTGACTCTAGCAGCAGCAATGTTAATGGCTTGTGTTGTACCGATTTATACCTTTTTTATTCTCAAGTTCAAGCTAGATACTTACGACTCTGCTGCGATCGCAGCTACTTATGGTTCAATTAGTGCTGTTACTTTTATTACCGCTAGTGCTTTCTTAAGTGAATTAGGAATTGACTATGATGGATATATGGTAGCAGCCCTTGCTCTAATGGAATCTCCCGCAATTATCGTTGGCTTAATTTTGGTTAATCTATTTGCTTCAGAGGCAGGAAAGCAAAGCGAGCGTGACTTTGTTTGGTCAGAAGTTTTACGAGATGCCTTTTTGAATAGTTCTGTTTTTCTCTTAGTTGGTAGCCTAATCATTGGATTTTTAACGGGAGAACATGGTTGGCAAGTACTAGAACCCTTTACCCAGGGAATGTTTTATGGCGTTTTGACTTTCTTTTTATTGGATATGGGACTGGTTGCTGCTAGAAGGATTAAGGACTTACAAAAAACTGGAATTTTCCTGATTTCTTTTGCCATACTGATCCCCATAGTCAATGCAGTAATTGGACTAGTAATCGCTTGGTTTATCGAAATGCCGAAAGGAGATGCTCTTTTATTCTCCGTACTTTGTGCTAGTGCCTCTTACATTGCTGTACCTGCTGCCATGCGTTTAACTGTTCCAGAAGCTAATCCTAGTCTGTATGTGTCTACTGCGTTAGCTGTGACTTTTCCGTTCAATATTATTGTAGGAATTCCTATTTATCTGTACGGAATCAATCTCTTTTGGAGTTAAGATCATGCATTTAGTTAAAAAAATTGAAATAATTGCTAATTCATTTGAACTCGCCAAAATTTTAGATAGTTTGGATAAATCTGGCGTACATGGTCATGCGGTAATTCGCAATGTGGCAGGTAAAGGATTGCGAGACGGAGCAGAAGATTTAGATATGACCATGCTGGATAATGTCTATGTGATTGCTTTTTGTATGCCAGACCAACTTAAATCGGTAGTGGAAAACATTCGACCTCTACTCAATAAATTTGGAGGCACTTGCTATGTCTCCGATGTAATGGAAATTCGCTCTGTTAAATGTGTCGCATCTTTATGACAAGCTCTATGAAACAAGAAAGTAACTTTAGCGACCGCCGTAAATTTTTGCAACTAGGAACGGTAACTGCTCTAGGTTTGTTAGTTAGTGCTAGCGATCTCGTATGGGATGTAGAACAAGCTCAAGCTGATACTCTACAGCCTACTCCTGATCAAGCTTTACAAAAGTTAATCGAGGGGAATCAGCGATTTGTTAATCATTTGATGAGAAGACCTCATCAGGCTTCAACTCGTCTACAAGAAGTTTCTCAAGCTCAACATCCCTTTGCAACTATTCTCAGTTGTGCTGATTCGCGAGTTTTGCCAGAAATGCTGTTCGATCAAGGTATCGGAGATCTTTTTGATGTTCGGGTTGCCGGTAATATTGCTACTCCCGAAGTTTTAGGAAGTATTGAATATGCCGTAGCTTTGTTAGAAACCCCTTTACTGATGGTACTAGGGCATGAACGATGTGGTGCGGTAACTGCTGCGGTCAAAAATGAATCTCTAGCAAATAGTCAGATTGACAGTTTTGTTAAAGCAATTAAACCCTCAGTAGAAAGAGTAAAACAACAACCTGGAAATTTGGTAGACAATGCAATCATTGCTAATGTCCAAGACCAGATCGAGAATTTAAAAACCTCTCCAATTTTACGCGATCGCACTGAATCAAACAAATTAAAAATTCTCGGAGGTCGTTATGATTTGGATACTGGCAAAGTAACCATTATTACTTAATTTGCTCAAGGTTAACAATTTCAATTTATAAATTATTTAACGTAGGAGCGAACAGCCGTTCGCCCTTACTTAATCAGTTATTTAACAGCAACTGTTGCTCTTGCTGCTGCTGCTTCTTCGGGATGAATACCCAATCGAGTCAAATTAAGACGACCTTTATTATCAAAGCCTCTAACTTTAACTACGATTTCATCTCCCACAGCAACTTCATCTTCAACTTTGCCTACTCTACCTTCAGCTAATTGAGAAATATGAATCATCCCTTCTTTACCAGGTAAGATTTCTACAAAAGCTCCAATGTCAATGATTCGGGTAACTTTGCCAACATAGACATCCCCTTCATTTAATTTACGAGTCATACCAGAGATAATACTTCTGGCTCGTTCAGCTTTTTCGGCTTCAACGGCTGCAATAACCACTGTTCCGTCATCTTCGATGTCAATTTTTGCTCCTGTTTGTTCGGTAATTCCTTTAATTGTTTTACCCGCAGGACCGATCACTAAACCAATTAATTCAGGATCGATTTTAATAGTCAGCAACCTCGGTGCATAAGGAGACAACTCTGAACGAGGTTGGGTGATCGCTTTAAGCATTTCTTCCAGGATATGCATTCTGGCAGGTTTGGCTTGTTGGATAGCTTTAGCTACTACATCCATTGATAAGCCTGTAATTTTCATATCCATTTGCAGCGCAGTAATGCCTGTATCTGTACCTGCAACTTTAAAGTCCATATCTCCTAAGAAATCTTCAATCCCTTGAATATCGGTGAGAATTCTAACTTCGTCGTTTTCTTTGATTAAGCCCATTGCTGCACCACTAACGGGTTTAGTAATTGGTACTCCTGCATCCATTAAAGCCAGAGTAGAACCACAAACCGAACCCATCGAAGTCGAACCGTTGGAAGATAAGACTTCCGAGACAACTCTAACTACATAAGGAAATTCTTCTTGGGGTGGTAAAACTGGTACAATAGCACGTTCTGCTAAAGCACCGTGACCAATTTCTCTACGTCCAGGAGAACGCATTGGCTTCGTTTCCCCGACAGAAAAAGGTGGAAAGTTGTAATGATGCAGATAGCGTTTTTCGTCTTCGGGATGAAGATCATCAGCTAAATCTTGAGCATCACCTGAAGTTCCCAACGTAGCAATTGACAAAACCTGAGTTAATCCTCTTCTAAACAAACCGCTACCGTGAACACGTTGGGGTAGTAGTCCTACTCGACAAGAAATGGGTCTAACTTGGTCTAATGTACGTCCGTCAACTCGAACACCTTGTTCGATAATTTGCGCCCGCATCAATTTTTTCGTGACTGCCTTAAATTCATTCGCGATCGCCTTAGGATTTTCACTAGTCGCAATTTTGATCGGCTCTTCTTCTGGCAGTTCAGCGATTACTGCTTCAATTTTAGTTTTTTTGATCTCATCTAAAGCTGCGTCACGAGCATTTTTATCGAAATCGTATTGAGAGAGGACTTGTTTGATGGCTTCGGATGCGCGATCGCTAATAAAATTCGTCAAGGTTTCATCTACGACAGGTGGTTCAATCGTGGGCATTTCAATACCCAACTGTTGAATTAATTGTCTTTGAGCTTGAATTAATTCTTGTACCGCTTCGTAACCGAAATCAATCGCTTCAATAATATCTTGTTCTGGTAATTGATTTGCCCCGGCTTCAACCATCACTACACCGTCGGGACTACCAGCTACAACTAAATCTAAATCTCCCTGTTCAATTTCTTGATAAGTAGGATTGATAATAAAATCATCACCCACTAAACCAACTCTCACGGCTGCCATTGGACCATAAAAAGGTATCTGCGCCAATAAAACAGCCACCGAAGCACCTGTTACTGCCAAAATATCAGGAGGTACTTCGTGATCCATCGATAGAGTAGTAGCAACGATTTGAATATCATCTCGCAACCAACCAGGAAAAAGAGGACGTAAAGGGCGATCAATTAATCTACTCGTCAGAATCGCTCTTTCTGGAGGTTTTCCTTCTCTTCTTAAAAATCCACCGGGAATACGACCGGCTGCATACAACCTTTCTTCGTAATCAACGATCAGAGGTAAAAAATCAATCCCTTCTCTTCCTTCTGCTCTCGTCGCCGTAACTAATACTGCTGTATCTCCTGATTGAATTAAAACAGAACCGCCTGCTTGTGGCGCGAGCAAGCCTACTTTAAGTCTAATATCTCTTCCATCGAAAGATATCGACTGATCGAATTCTTCCATTCAGTTTTTTGTCCTTTATTTTTTCACTTTCTCTTTTCTGTGGCGATCCTAACATTTCTAAAGTCCTAAGTTTGACTAGGTAAGGCATATTCAAATTTTGTAATTAACTGCAACGTTATTATATATAGATGTCTAGTTAAACGCGATCGCGCTTAGATTGGTAAGATTGTGATTAGATACTTGAGAGGATTTTTCAGAAATATTTTCTGATAGCAAATCTCTTACTGTGGCTAAAATTTTTTCACTTTCAATTGGTTTAGTAACAAAACTGGAAGCACCGACCATTTTTGCTCTCATTCTATCTATAATCCCGTTATTGCCTGTTAACATGACTACAGGTACATTTTTTAGCTTAGAAACTCGTTGTAATTGACTACAAACTTCGTAACCATTGATCATAGGCATTCCAATATCCAAAAAAATCAGACCGGGTTGACAAGGAACTAATTTAGAAACAGTGTGAATAGGATCTTGAATACCCATAAATTGATAGCCTGCTGTAGTTAAAATCTGCTCCATAATCTGTAGCACCTGGGGACTATCATCAATGCAAACAACTAATGGTTGCTTTGTTGGTTGTGGTTTTGCAATAGATGATTGATCGATTTGGTTGGTTTGACAAATACTTTGCTTGGAAGTTGATGGCAAGATTACATCAGGAATGTCAACTAATTCAATTAGTCCTTGGTCAATATAAGATTTAAGAGAATAGGTCAGTTCTACAACATCTTTATTCATTTTAAAGGCGAGATCGCGCAAGGTATTTTTTCCATTGATTAATTGAACAAAACGTTCATAAATTAAATTTGGAACTAAACTTTGCAATTCTTCTTGCTTTTTAATTATTGGTGTGAAATTAGGTGAACAAGATTGAAGACCTTTTTGCATCCATTGTAACCAAATTTGATAACTTTGTTGATAGATAGATTCAGCATTTACCAGCGTTAAAGGAATCTTAAAATCAAACTTTAAAAAAGAACTAAGAGATTCCGATTCAATATTGTATTGTAATAAATTATTATTTTCAATCAATAATATATCAAATAAATTTTCTTGAATTTGATTTTCAATTAACAAAAGCAATTGTTCTTTTTTTACTATTTTCTTTTGATACAAAACTGTCAAGAAATTATAGCTTTGACTATCAAAAGATTCTAAAGTAAGTGAAGCAACTTCATTAAAATTGACTTCAGAACAGTATTTAGCTAAATGTCTTTTCCAAGATTTATCTGGAGAATAACCACCAACAGCCCAAACTAATCTACCTTGACAACAATAAAAAGTCCAAGTGATATTTTTTAAATTATTTACTTTAACTTTACCTGTAAATTTTTGTGCTTGAATTTCTTTGATTTGATTAAATAAATTAGTTGTGTGTCCCATAATTAAATCAATGTTGTAAAAATAAATTTTAGATGTATTTAAATTCTTTCTGTTTTGATTGATTAAAAAATGATTTTTTCGTGGTCAATCAGATAAGGAAACTCTCGAAATATATTAGAACAATGGTTAATAAAATTAATCATCCATTGTTGAGCAAAATGTCGTTGTGAATTTTTAACATTCATTCCCGCAACTCCAGAAAATGTAATTTGTCCAGACGCATTAACTATGAATCGATTTAAGCAAGGAGATTCTGGACGAGAAGATTGCCAATTTTTAGCAGTCATCATTGGTCCTAAATAACGACTGCCATACTGAGTGAGATAATTAAATTTTTGAAGTAAATCTTCTACAGAAATTTTTGCTTCTAATAATGTTTCTTGGTTAATAAAATTACAATTGTCTGGTAAATGAGTATTATGGTCAAAGTATACTTTGCTTAGGTTTGTTGGTTCTAAATCGGCACCTACTAGATAAGTCCCTCTTAAATCAGCACCTTCTAAAATAGTTCCTTTGAGGGTTGTAGCGTCTAAACTAGCATGACGTAAATCGGCATCCCGTAAGTTGGCATTACTTAAATGACCACAAACAATGGTTGCGTGAGCTAAAAATGCTCCTTGTAATTTAGCTTCATTGAGCTTAATACAATTTAAGTTGGTATTCTCAAGATTAGCTCCATAGAGAATAGCCTCACTTAAATCTGCATTGCTTAAATCTGCGCCTTTTAGATTAATATATCGAAGGTCTGCGCCTTTTAAATTAACACCTGTCAAAGTAACTTGTTCAAAATTTCTTTGTCCTGATTCGTATCTTTGTTGTAATTCTTTGAAGTTTAATCTCATAGAAGTTGAGGGAAAAATTGCTGAGCGAATCATAATTTGACCTCTTCAAAAAGATTGTTAACAAATTAATTTATATAAGCTTTAAAGAAAAATATTTATACTTTGATGTGAACAGTCCCTCGGCTTGGGTTCACGTCGTAAATCTACACATCTTTTAACTATTGTTAATTTAATTCCCCAATCTATTATTTCGTTTGTGCTTCGATCTCGATAACGAGATTTGTTTTAGCATTGATTTTAGATAGAAAAGGAATTGTTTGTGCAATCATGACTTCAGATCGGTTTATATCTCTAAAATAAACGGGTTAAGTGAAAACAGTAGGTAGAGAATCGGGATAAAATCGGGAATTTTTTAACTTTTCAATTTATGTAATATAGCAGTTCTCATATTGGTGAGGTACAAAGTTAGTCGTTTTGAGGCAGAGGGCAGAAGGCAGGTATTAGTTGTACTTCATGAATTTAAGCAACGCTGTATTAGGCGCATAGTAAACCCATCCCCAGATCTGAAGCAAGGGGTATCAATCACGCAAATTAAGCTGATGAAAGGAAAATCTATCGCCAAGCGCGACGAGAGAACGTCAATCTTTGGATTTGAGGCGGTAGCCGACACCTCGAATTGTTTCAATAATATCTTGGGGTGCGCCTGCCATTTTTAGCTTTTGACGTAAATACTTAATATGAGCTTTAACGGCTTCTTGGCTTGGAGGTTCTTCGCTAGCCCAAATATTATTAATAATGGCTTGACGACTTAAGACTCGTTTACCACTACGTAGAAAAAGTTCAAGCAGAGAAAATTCTTTCGGAGTAAGTTCTAAAACTTGACCATTATAGGTGACTTCATGACTACTGGGTTCTAAGACTAAATTATTCCAAACCAAGTTAGATTCGGCACAAACAGTTCCACGCCTCATTAAAGCTCGAATTCTTGCCATTAATTCTAATAAATCGACTGGTTTGACTATATAGTCATCTGCACCAGCATCTAATCCAATTACTTTATCTGTATTGGCATCGCGACCCGTCATCATTAAGATTGGTACTGTAGAGCCATGAGAACGAAGACGTTGGCATAAGCTAATCCCATCTAATTTAGGTAGCTCAACATCCATAAGAATAGTACTATAGTCTTCACTAATTGCTTGTTCCCAAGCTAATTCTCCATCATCAACAATATCAATAGCATATCCATAATGTTTTAAAGCTTCTGCTAAAACTTCAGCTAAATTAATGTCATCTTCAACTAATAGTAATTTCATTATAAAAATCTTTTTATTAACAAAAAATTGATAGGCTCAAGCTCAATAATCAAAATTATTTTGGTAACTAACTTTTTTCTAAACCTAACCCTGATAGAATTACTGTTAATAATTCTTCTTCTGTCCAAGGTTTATACAGACAAGCATATAGATTAGCCTCTTGTTTGGCACGAGCGATCGCATTTTGATCGGCTTGTCCAGTCAACAAAATACTTACAAGTTGAGGAAAACGTTGATGAACTTGGATCAAAAACTCATCACCTTTAATCCCAGGCATCAACCAATCTGAGACAATCACTACAATTTGTGTTCCTTCTTCTTGTAATAGTTCAATTATTTCCCATGCTTCTTCAACACTTTCTGCAATTTCATAGCAATAGCATTTCCCAAAGCAACGAACAAGTTGTTCTTTAAGTGTTTCTAGTATTGCAACTTCATCATCTACACAGAGAATAGCAGAATGAGACATGATAAAATTTCTCCAAAGTTTTAGAAATAAATACTAATATTTACAGCAGTTTTCAATTGGATAGACCAGATTAATCTAATTAACCTTGTAGTTTATTCAACTGAAAAGCGCAGTAAATTAACTCTGCATTATTCAGTAATCTGAAACGGTAACCACACTGTAAATATCGTTTGTCCTGGTTGAGTGTCAATTTCAATTTGTCCTTGATGCTTATCAATAATTTTTTTGCAAATGTATAAACCAAGACCATTTCCTTCGCCAATAGGTTTAGTTGTAAAAAAGGGATCGAAAATTTTGGCTTGAATTTCTGGTGCAATGCCAGTTCCAGAGTCAGTAATTCGGACTTTGATGCCATTGGCTTCTTCAAAAGTGGAAATGGTTAAAATTCCTTGTTTTTTGATAGCTTGAATAGCATTGTGAATTAAATTTGTCCAAACTTGAATTAATTCATCAGGAAAACACCAAATAGGAGGAATGGGTTGATAATCGCGAATAACTTCAATATTTTGTTTAAGCTTATTGTGAAAGAGTTCTAAAGCATTTTCTAAGCCTTCGATGATCTGAACTTGATACTGTTGATTACTATTGTCGTAACGGGCATAGTTTTTGAGTGCAGCTACTATTTTCGTAACTCTTTCTACGGCCGTTTTGATCGCACGACTGTTATTGGGTAAACGAGCTAGATTATAAGCAAGTTGTAAAATAAACTCACTATTATCTTGTTTGAGTAGGGATATAAAAGGTTCAATCTCATCACCATAAATATTTATATCAATCAATCGATCAGCAACCCAAACAGGATCTTTGAGTTGGTATAACTCCAACCGTTTCACCATTGATTGTTTGAGGGTTCGTTTTTGACGACCAGTTACTAAAGTTGGTTGTTTAATTGCTTGCTCAATTAAAGCAAAAAACTGACATTGTTCATTAGAATTAAGCCATTGGCAAAAATAAGGCAGTTGTTCCAAAGCTTCATTGATGCCTCTAGTCATATTTCCCACTGCTGTTTTAATCGTACCCAAAGGAGTATTAATTTCATGAGCAATTCCAGCAATTAACTGTCCTAAACCAGCCAACTTCTCGCCTTGAATAAGTTGGATTTGGGATTGTTGTAAATTCTTGAGGGCTAAGGCTAATTCTTGTGCTTGTTGCTGAGTTTGCTGTAATAGTTCTGCTTGTTGAAGTGCAATGCCTAACTGTACGCCTACTTGGGCTAGTAGATTGACTTCTTCTTGTTGCCAATAACGTGGCTGGAAAGCCTGATAGGCCATGAGCAGTCCCCAAAGTTTTTCTCCTTGCAAGATTGGTACAAAGGTTTCGTTACGAGGATATTGATCGTTTTTACTTTCTGGAATTAAACGATTTTCTTGAATTTGCGCTTGAGTCAATGATGTCCAATCATCAGCGATTGAGTCGGCAACAAACTCACCACTCCAGTCAGAGTGAAAGCGGTAAATAGCTACCCGTTCTACTTGTAGAAGTTGACGGACTTCTTGAGTTGTGGTTTTAAAGATGGTATCGATATCTAGAGAACGACGAATTTTCTCAATAGTAGTTGCTAAAGCTCTCTGACGTTCACTAGCTTTTTCTTGTACTCGTTGAAGATATTCCGCTTGTTGAAGAGCAACACCAAGTTGCCAACCAATCTGACGTAGCAAAGAAATTTCATCTTCTTCCCAATGACGAGGAGAAGAGTTTTGATAGGCAGCTAATAATCCCCAAAGCTTTTCGCCTTGAAAGATCGGAGCGATCGCGTAAGCTTTGGCTTCAAATTGTTTCAATAACTCCAGGTGACATTGAGCATGACCTACTTGATAAATATCATCGACGGCAAAAGTTTCATTGTGAGCATACCTACCACCTTGAGTTTCTTGCAAATGAGTATCACGGATTTTAGGCAAAGTTCCTACTAATGGTGTCCAACCTTCTGTCATCGATTCTGCGACAAAGTTACCGCTCCAGTCAGAGTTAAAGCGATAAATAGCCACTCTGTCGGCTTTAAATAATTGTCGAACTTCCTCAGTTGCGGTCTGAAAAATGATTTTAAGATCTAGAGATTGACATATTTTATTAATCGTAGTGACAATGATTTGTTGGCGTTCGGCGACCCATTTTTGTTTTTCTGCATTCGCCAGTTGAGCGGATTGAAGTTTCATTTGCTCTATATAATCTGATTGTTGTAGAGCCACTTCCAACTGTTGGGCAATCTGTTGAACAAATTCAATTTCAGGCTCTGTCCAAGCTCGAATGCCACTACACTGATGAATACAGAGTAAACCCCATAACAATTTACCTTGAAGCAAGGGTACAATCAAATTAGCTCGAATTTGTAACTGCTGTAAGTTCTCAAGGTGACAATCTTTTGATTGAGTATGATTAACATCTGTCACAGCTTGAATTTTGCCTCTTTGGAAATCAATAATCTCCTGTTGTCCAAAACTGGTAAGTTTTAACGATTTAGCTAACACTGAATTCCATTGCCGATCTACGTCTTCGGCGATGAATTCACCATCATTCCAGTCACTCTCGGGTTGAAAGCGAAACACCGCCACTCGATCAACATCCAATAATTGCCTAACCTCTGTTACGGTAGCCTTAAAAATTTCATCTAAATTGAGAGATTCTCGAAGGTGAGCAATCACCCTTGTCTGCGTTTTTTGCTGCTTTGCTTGCCATTTGGCTTGCATCAACATTTTATTGTGTTGTATGGCAATTTCTAAATGTTCGGCAATTTGTTGAACAAATTCAATTTCAGAGTCTGTCCAAGCTCGAATGCCACTACACTGATGAAGACATAATAAACCCCACAACGATTTACATTGCAGCAAAGGCACAACTAAATTAGCACGAATTTGAAATTGGTTGAGTAGGTTAAGATAGCATTCTTTGAGATTAGAATTGTCAACATCTGCGATCGCTTGTATTTTTCTATTCTGATCATTAATGGCATACTGCTCTACAAAACATTGACCTTGGACTTGTTGTTCCAAAAGAGAGTTCCATTGCGGGTCAACATCTTCTGCTATAAATTTTCCATTATTCCAAATACCATCAGGTTCAAATCGAAACACTGCTACTCGATCAACTTGGAGTAATTGTCTAACCTCTGTTACCGTAACTTGAATTAAATTTTCTAACTCCAGAGATTCTTGAATCCTGGTAATTATTTTTGTCAAAGCTTTTTGCTGCTCAAGTTTATGCGACTCTAAAAGACAAATGAAACTATCGATGTCTTGTATAGAAAAAGGTTGATTTTGGTCAAGAATATGTTGCATTTATGTCACATTTAAAATTAGCTTTGATGTACTAAGATTTAGGCAATATTAGTTGTAAATTTTAGTATTCCCAAGGATAGTCAAAATCTAACTTTAAATTGTGGAGCTTATTAATTATCAGTTATTAGTAGAGACGTAACCTGTTACTTCTCTACTACACCAGTTACCAATTTAGATTAATTGAAATTCTTTCAATGCTGGTAAAAAGTTTTTATTTTCATGACTGGGACGACTCAATTTAATCAAAGCAAAACGTTGTACAGGAGTGAGTTTAGACCATTGTTCAATAGTTATGTTTAAATTAGATTCTGCTAGTTTTGTTTGCAAATCTTGAGGAATTGAAGTTTGATCTAACCAAGCAGGATGAGGATCGAGGGGTAATTCCCCTGCTGGTGCGCCACTTTTTTCTTGAACTAGATTTTGTAAAAATTCGCGATATTTTTGAGCTTCTGTTTCAGTTGAACAAGGCAAAGAAACTAATGCTTGACGTTCTTGTTGATCGAATTGATGCCAATGAGAGAGTTTGAGTTTGACTCCGCAGGTATCTAGTTTTATCCTGACTTGCATAGGAATACAACGCAAAGATTCAACAAAGTCTGCTTCAAATTGGAAAAATTGGTTGTTAGTCATGTGTTGTAAGCTTTTGTTCATTTAAAATTGCATATTCAACCTCTGCTTCTGCCCTCTGTCTTTTCTCAACTAATAAATTAGATGCACCAGCAGCTTAGTTAAAAGTTTTTACTAACTAATTTAAGCTAAGTTATTTGCCATATTTTCCAGTCAACAAAGCTATTAAAGCTAAATTTAATAATAATTGTTTTCTAGGTAAGAAATTTATTTAATTCGTAGAATAAGAAGATGTCAACTAAATAGATAATTTATTTTTATTGATGCATTAACCTAGAATTTATCCTGAAAGCGATCGCTTTTATTGTCAAGATTTAATGATGTTGGGTTAAGTCAAGCGCAACCCAACCTACTAGTTGATAACTACTTTAACCAAATTCCAATTTCTCTGTATATATATAAATGTTCGCCCTTCCTCAATCTATTACCGAACAAAATTCATCTCGAACTGTCAGTTTCGGCAAACCCATTTCACGCCTCCTGATTACTTCTTCAGAACGTAGAATCGGCAGGGTTAGTTTTTCTGCTGGAATTGGTTTTTTTCTGGGGCGAGGTGGTTGAATTTGATCTAGAGGTATTAGTTTATCTGGTGGAAATATCTCATCTAGATACCAATTGTCTTGGGATAAAACATCCCAAATATCGACTAAACGGCGGAATTTACGCGCTTTGTCACCCATTTTTAAGAGCCAGCCTCCGACAGTACGCTGTACATCCATGCAAGCTTGATGGGCAAGTCTGATAACTCTTTTGAATGATTGACGCACGATAGGAGATATATCTCTGGCACGACGAATGATGTTTTTGGCTTTGTTTAATTCTTCTGTAAGTTGCTCGTTTTCTTGTCTGAGTCGAGCGTTTTCTTTTTTCAGGGCGATGATTTCTCTTTCTAGTTCGGTTCTAGTTGGTTCGGGTGAATCGCAAAAAGGTATTTCTTCTGTATTTGATTCAATTTGATACTGTATCAGGGGAGTAATATCGTTGATGATAGGGCAATCGTAGCCACCTCGATCTAATTCTACCGACCATCTAGGTGGATAGGTGCGCTCTACTGGACGAATAAGTGTTCCACTAAATTGGGTGTCTCCGTAGAGATAGACTCGTTGTTCTGGTTGTAAGGTTGTTTGGCTCTGTAGTTGTCTGTTTGAGGTTGAATTTATCTTTAGTTCTTGGCAAGTGGATTTATCTTGTTTTATATTTATGGGTAAGCTCGCCATATTTTTGTGAATGTGAATGAGACTCGACGGTTGAAGTTTGTCCGACTGGCAACCGTCTTCAAATAAACAATACAGCAATTCTCACTCGTATACAAGTGAAAATTGTTTTTATTTATGTAACTTAATACTTTTAGAAGTAGCTCTGGACAACAATATTTAGTGTTCAAACAGGTTAAAAATTGTGAGCAAAAAATACAACATAGAAAATTTAACTCCATTTGAGCCTGAAGGAGAGAAAGCACTAAGTAAAAAACCCCTTCAGCTTAGAGTAGAACAAGAAATTTACGATACGGTGATGTCTCTACCAAAGCAAAAAAGACTCAAGCTTTTGCGTCAGTGGATTAAGGACGGAGTAGAGAGTTTGGACAACGACAATATTAAAGCAAGTTGAAAATAGTTTTGCTAGAGAAATAAAAAAATAGAGATCGCAGTTTGAGCGAGATATCTTAGTTTTGCCATAAGTTTTGGTTAAGGTGAGCATCCAATTAAAAGACGCGATCATACTTTAGAACAGTATTTAAAAACGATCGCCATAAAAACTCAAATTACTCCAACAAGCGATCGCTCTTAAGACTTAAGCGAACATCGATTATTACGAGGTATTTAAAATTGTTAACGTTCCCGCTCACCCGCCGTAGATAACCTGTGCATCATGACCGATTAAATTTCGGCGGTCGGCGTGCATGGGCGTTGTTATACGGCGTGTTCTTGAAGCCAATCAATAACTTCATCGGCGTTTCTATCGGGTGGAAAAACTGGATAGAAGACTTTGACAATTTTCCCATCTTTAGCAATCAGTGTCACTCGTTTAACAAGATGCTTGCCTTCTATTTCAAACATTGGCAACTTCAGCGTATTGGCAAGGCTCAAGTCACAATCACTCAAAAGATCAAAAGGTAAATGTAGGCGCAATCTTATTTCATAATAAACGGCATCCTAGAGAAATGAGTGGAAGAGAAATTGAAGAATTTCTCACTCACTTAGCCGTAGAGGAAAATGTAGCTGCATCTACTCAGAATCAGGCATTAAATGCGATTTTATTTTTGTATAAGGAAGTTCTCAAGCAAGAATTAGATTTACAAGTTGACGCAGTACGAGCTAAGAGAAGTAAATATCTGCCAACTGTCTTAACGAAAGAGGAAGTTCTATCTATTATCAATAATTTATCGGGCGTTTATCAACTTGTGGTTAAATTGCTTTATGGTACTGGATTGCGACAAACTGAATGTCTACAATTACGAGTCAAAGATCTTGATTTTGCTCAAAAACAACTTATTGTTAGAAGCAATTTTTAATCCATGTTTAGTCAGATTAGCAAATTTGTAACATCAATAACTATCATTAAATCTAACTTCAATTTAAAGTAGCGATCGCTTTTTGATAAATAGTAATAAATTTATTAATACTGTGGTAGGAACAATTTATAAATTGGAGAGGCTGTGTTTCGAGGTAAACTCGAAACCTTGTACGCCCTGTTTTTTATTATTTAAAGCACTTCTCGTTTTAGATAAGGTTGTAAAACTTCAGGAACTGCAATTGTGCCATCTGCTTGTTGATAATTTTCTAAAACAGCAGCCATTGTTCTCCCTACAGCTAAACCCGAACCATTGAGAGTGTGGACAAATTGTGTTCCCTTCTTACCAGCTTCTTTAAAACGAATATTTGCTCTTCTGGCTTGAAAATCCTTAAAATTGGAACAGCTAGAAATTTCCCGATAAGTTTCTCCTGAAGGTAACCACACTTCGATGTCATAACATTTGGCTGCACCAAAACCCAAATCTCCCGTACACAATTCAATCACGCGATAGGGTAACTTTAAAGCTTGTAAAATTGCTTCGGCATTGTTAACCAAAGCTTGATGTTCTGCTTCTGAAGTCTCAGGATGAACAATTTTAACCAACTCTACCTTATTGAACTGATGTAATCGAATCAAACCTCTAGTATCCTTGCCATAACTGCCAGCTTCGCGACGAAAACAGGGAGTATAAGCACAGTGATAAATTGGTAATTGAGAGGCTTCAATAATTTCGCCACGATACAAATTCGTTACAGGTACTTCGGCAGTAGGAATTAACCAAAGGTCATCCTCTTGACATTTAAAACTTTCTTCGGCAAATTTAGGTAACTGTCCCGTACC
The DNA here is from genome assembly GCF_000317575.1 of Stanieria cyanosphaera PCC 7437. Lineage (NCBI taxonomy): Bacteria > Bacillati > Cyanobacteriota > Cyanophyceae > Pleurocapsales > Dermocarpellaceae > Stanieria > Stanieria cyanosphaera. Next base: position 2,222,314 of record NC_019748.1, read on the forward strand.
AGTTAAAGAATCGCTATTAACTAAAATGGGGGGCATTACTTCAGTGTAACCAGCTTCAATTTGGCGGTCTAACATAAAGTTAATTAAAGCCCTTTCCAAAGCTGCACCAGCACCGATTAAATTAACAAAGCGACTTTGAGCAACTTTAACCGAACGAGTAAATTCTAAAATACCTAATCGTTCGCCAATTTCCCAATGAGGCAAGATATCGGGATTATTAGGGATATATTCATCGCCCCAGCGTCGAATTTCGACATTTTCTGTTTCATTTTTACCAATCGGGGTAGATTCACTCGGTAAATTGGGTAATTGGAATAAAAGAGTTTCTATTTGGGCTTTTAAATCTTTTTCTTGAGGTTCTAATTCGGCTAGTTTAATTTTAAGCTCGTTTCCTTCTTCTTTTAAGCTATTAATCTCTGCACCATTGGGATCGCTACCACCTCGAATTTTTTGTCCAATCAACTTACCAATTTCGTTACTTCTAGCACTGAGTTGACTGCGATTAGTTTCTAATTCCCTCTGTTGTTGGTCTAATTGTAAAATAGGTTGGAGGTCGTATTCTCCTGCACTACGACGATTAAGTAATTCTTGGATTTGGTCTGAATTTTCTCTGATTTGTTTGAGGTCTAGCACCGCTTTATCAACCTTTTGGTTCATATTTCCCAAAGTTTAGGATATCTTCTTTTGGGTAGATTTAGGTTAACGAAATTAAAAAGGGACGCTATTAAAAACGCCCCTAAAATTGCTTAGGACTATTTCCTGTTCGTCAAAGATAAATGGGGAGAGAAGGAGATAGGGAGATTTTTAGCTCAATATCTGCTTATTGCAGTCTAAAATTGCCCTAGCCTCAAGTGTCTGGAAGACAATTTTACAATTCACCATTTGCCAACATTTGAATTAAACGAGGAACACCAGGATCGAAACCAGCCAAATCCCAAGAATTTTTGTCTTTGGGGTCTACTAAACTGATTTGATAAGGAGTAAGGGTTACGTAAACTGCCTTGACATTAGGATTTACTTTCTCGCGATACTCCTTCAACGCTACAGAAGGATGTTTTCTTCCTGCCCAACTTTCATTGTCTGTCCAAAAACAAATCACATCTGCTTTGAATCTATTTTTAATCGCCCAATCATAGGCAACCGAAGCATCTGTCGCCCCAAAATTATTGTTACTCGCTTTTTTAAGAGCAGAACTAAAAGAATCTCGTCGAGAAATCCCTAGATCAATAAATTTAGTAGAAAAACCACGTATCTCATAGTTTTTCTCTGCTTTTGCCGTAACCAATGCCATAGTAGCAGCAATTTCGCAGCAGGTTAAACCAACTGAACCAACTACACCGCAAGACATCGAACCAGAAATATCAACAGCATGGAGAAAGACTTTATTCGTAGGTTCGACTACATCAAAAGCCAATTCCAAAGCTTTTTCTAAGATATCCACAATCCGAGGTACAGGAGTCCAAGTTTTTTGGCTACGTCCTACTTTTCCCCCAGATTTGTAAGTTTTTAAGGCTTTGAGGACATCGATAGGATGAATACGTCCGCGACGCAGATGGTTTTTATTATTTAAAACTGCTTCAAGGCGGTCTAAATTCTCCCGACTATCAGCACGCAACACATCTAACTGAGTTAGAGAACCTAAATTTCGCAGCATTGCACCGATAGGCATTTCGTTAAACAACAACTGCCATGCAGCTTGATCCATCTTGCCCACAGGCGCACACATTTCATGAGTAAGTCTACCTTGAGTAATAGCTTCATGGGTTTGTTCGGGATGACGTTTCAACCATTCATACCACCAGATTTGAGTTAAAGTATCATCGGGATTATATTCTGGTAATCCTTCCCAACCACTAACCGCCCATTTAAACAAGCGATCGTGATCTACTGTAGGTGGTTTAACATGAAATAGTCTCAAGGCATCTCGGTGTTGGAAGCCATGACGTTGTTGGTATTTTAGTAATTGATAGGCTAAAGCTCTGACATCTTCTCTAGATAACCAAGCTGTACCAGCTTCCCGAATTACCTTACCAAAACCTCGGATCGACTTAGTATAGTTCAACCATTCATAGAAATGGTTACCAGTACGTACTACTTGAGGAAAGATTTCTAAGAAAGCTTTTTTGGCTGCGGGTGTTTCTCCCATCGATAGCAATACTAAAGCTAAGATAGGCGCGCTGTTATTAATTGAACGTCCATCAGAAGCATAGAGAATTTCTTCAGCAACTCGATGAGGATCTTCCGCTACTGCCTGTTTAATAACTCCAATAAAGTCTTGAGTTAATTCTTTTTTATCTGCATAATAGGTACTTTGTGCCGTACCAATCAACAGACAACGGCGTAACATCTGCCAGATCCCAGCATCAAACATATAACCACCAGAACGTCCTTGGATCATTTCTGCTTCTCGTCCTGGAATTGGTTGATTTTGAGGTGTATTTTGGGATTTATTAGTAAAAAAGCGGTAATTCATTTTATTACCTCCAGCCCTTACGGGCAAAGTTATTAACAGTTATCAGTAAACAGTAATCAGTTAACAGTGATTATTGTCAGCTTGTTCGCTATTCACTGATTTAAAATTGGTTTGGTTATTTTTGATTAACCTCACCAGGGGGCGGTATAGGAATCGAACCTATGTAAGCCAACGATAACCCTCGTTCTTCGACCCCATTGGGATAAGATTATGAACAAAGATTTTTCTTTGTCAATGGTTGAGTAACCATCGACAAAGTACCGCCCCAAGAGTAAGAGAAGTTTTTAAAAATTATTGGTGCGTTGGGTGGGATTTGAACTCACGACAATCTAGATTACGATCTAGTTGCTCTTACCGATAACCTTCACTCTTCGACCCCAGAGGATAAAATACGAATAAAGATGTTGATACTGAGCTACCAACGCTTGTTTTTATAATTTGGTGCAACGGGTAGGACTCGAACCTACGACACGCCGATCCCTAATCGATAACCCTCATTCTTCGACCCCAAAGGGATAAGTTTATGAACAAGGATAATGCTGCTCTACCAACTGAGCTACCGTCGCTTGTGAGACAAATTGACAAAAGTAATGAGAGATAAAAATAGATAATTAGAGATTAGAACTAAGTTTTCACTTATTACCTATTACTTTTATATATATTGGTGCGTCGGGCAGGAATCGAACCTGCGATCGCCGACTGCTAATGGAGTAATCGATAACCCTCATTCTTCGACCCCAGAGGGATAAGATACGAACAAGGAAATGCTGCCTTACCACTTGGCTACCGACGCTTGTATTTATAGTAATCTTGTTTAATTTGGAGCAGTGGACGGGACTTGCAGCTGTGTCTCTCGCCTTGGAAGGCGATAACCCTTATTCTTCGACCTCAAAGGGATAAGGGAGGACACGTCGGGTGAACTTGGTTTACCCGCTTGTTTCCCGCAGGGCAACCGAAGGTTGGATGTCCGTTATGAACAAAGATATAAGGCGTTCTAGGCTGCTAAATTACCACTGCCTTGAGATTACTTTTGTAGTATATCAAGTCAAAAGCATTTTTGCAATATTTTTGTAGTATAAATAGATTGCTCTCTTTTTATCAAAAACTGTATTCTATGGTTTCTAATTTTCGTTTGGGAAAGGAGCGATGTTGAGAGCCAACTAAGACATAGGCTTTGCGTTTCCCTGTTTGGTAATTTCGATAATCATTACCTGACTCGATTACTTTCTGGTGGGTTTCGGCATTCTGGCCATAGAAACGAATAATTTGATTGCGAGTACGGCGGATCAGAACATGAGATAGTAAATCTTGTCAATTGCGGTCGCATTTTTCTACTCCACGAAAGTATTCTTTTAAAATGGGTGGATTGATTGGTAAATCAATTAGAGCGTCTTGATGAATTTAAAGAGTTGAAGAAGTAGCTTGATTTGAGTTTTTAGGTAGGAGTAGAGTGAAGGTAATTGAGGGAACTTTGACCAAGGAAACATGGTGTTAGGGCGAGAACTCCCGATCATAAAGCGTTACATCTAACGGGCGAGAAGGGATTCGAACCCCTGACACCGTGGTCCGTAGCCACGTGCTCTAGTCCACTGAGCTACACGCCCTTGAGTGGTTAATTAGCAATCTGCTAAATTTACTCAACAGTATTTGATAATAGCACAAGCAAATTTAATTATGCAAGAAACATCTCAAAATCAACAGCTTTCCCATCTGAACGAAAGTGGAGAGGCTCAAATGGTCGACGTTTCAGGCAAACAACCTACTCGTCGTCAAGCAGTAGCAGCAGGGAAGATCAAAATGTCTTCAGCAACTTTTGCAGCAATTGAAGTAGGCAATACACCCAAAGGAGATGTTTTAGGTACAGCCAAACTAGCAGGGATTATGGCAGCTAAACAAACAGCCAATTTAATTCCTTTGTGTCATCCTCTCCCTTTACATCAGATTGAAGTACAAATTATTCCCGATCAAGAATTACCTGGTTATCAGATTCTTGCTACAGTGACTACTAAAGCAGAAACAGGTGTGGAAATGGAAGCCTTGACTGCGGTTTCGGTAGCAGCCTTAACTCTTTATGATATGGCAAAAGCTTTGGAAAAAGGCATGGTTATAGAATCAATTAGTCTTGTCAGTAAAACAGGAGGAAAATCAGGAGACTATCTTGCGATCCCAAAGCCTAGATAAACCTTTACAATTAGAATTAGTTTGATTTGTCTTGATAACTTAATAAATTTTTGAATTTTTAACTAATTATGCCTCCTCGTTGGCCTAGAAAACCAGACCGTAAAGACCCTGCTTATCGAAAATTAGATGACCGCATGAATTTTGCTGTTCATGTTGCTGTTTATGCTGCGATTAATTCCGGTTTATGGTTTGTCCATAATTTTAAACATACTACTTGGTCTTGGCTAACTTGGGTAAGTTGTGTCTGGTTAGCAATCTTATTACTTCACTTAATTTATCTTACAGCGATTGCAGACTATTCAGTGGAAACAAATGGCTAATACAACCGAAGCAATTGAAACTTTAGCTGCCGAAATTGGCGAAAATATCTACATTGATGTGGCTAAATGGCATCTTTATCTAGCTGATGCTCATTTACATACTGTAGTAGCAGAACGGGTTTTTACTTTAATTGAAAACGATCAACTGAGTGAAAATGCCGTTTTGGATATTCTCAAAGCTATTCCTGTCAAACTAGGTGGTGGTAAAACAGAAGTTCCTTTACTCGATCTTTTACCAATGCAATCCCAGGTACATTTGTTAGATTTGTTAGAAGAATTTCAACGAAAAATGTAACAAGAATTAAAAAATTAAAACTGTTATATAGCGGTTCTCAGATTAATGAGATACAGTTCATTTTCCTGGTTGAGCGTTGGTGGTTTCGCGCGCCTTCGGCTGATGATGACGCGTCATCATCGGAGTTGATTGTTCATCCCTCATAATTAGTAATTAGTAATTACTAATTAGTAACTGGTAATGGTGTACCTCACCAAGAGCGAGAAAGGCTATAGCTAAAAATCACAATCAAGAAAGTTGGGTTAATGGGGAGATAGACAGAAATTAGCTTGAGAAAATATCCAGATAATTTGTCTGAAAAATTTCTTCTAAAACCCCATTGCTCTTTTACGAAAAGGAAACAGCCCTAAAATCTAGAAGTGGCTGGTATGAGCTTTGTGAAATTTTGGATAAAGCATCTCTTTGATTGGATGTTGTTCTTGTAAATGCTGCTTAATAATTAAAGGAACTTCATCAGGACTAACTTGCCAATACCAAATTTGTTCAGGTTCAACTAAGATCATTGGGCCGTTGCCACATTGTCCTAAACAACTAATTGGAATTAATTCTACTTCGCAATCCAAATTAGATTTAAAAGCATCCCAAACTGATTGGGAATGATATTTTCGACAAGCGCGACCCAAGCAGATGATTAATTTTTTCTTACCATTTACTGGTTGATTCATATTAATTAGAAGATAAATTTTTCTAAGCCATACTCTTTTTAATGTTTCCTTTATTGTAAAGACTTTATACATTAGAAGAAAAGTCAGACCAGAAAGCCTTTCCAGGGTGCAGAATTTATAGCAGTTCTCACGCTCTATGAAGTACACTCTAAGACCGAGTTTGATTAAATAGTTAAATACTTTGTCTGATCGAGAATTAGGAAAACGAGCGAAGCCCTGACAGAAGCGAAGGGCCTGAAATTGGGGAAATTTTATTTAAAGTGCTGATCCGTACTCTAAGATAAGATACTGGTTTTTATTAATTGTTACTTTATAACTGATAACTGGTCACTGGTGTAGGGGCAATTCATGAATTGCCCCTACTGGTCACTGATCAAGCGAGCTACTTTAAACTAAGATGACTAATCATGCTAGTTCACCCCTTCAATCATCGTCAAGGCAAAATTTTGCGAGTCAACTCAAGTTTGCTGCTATTGTCACCAGTCTTCTTGTGATTTGCTTGGGTTGTGCTGGTATTTTAGGCTGGGTGTTTGATCTAACTATTTTTAAAAGTATTTTTCCTCAACACGTGACCATGAAAGTTAGTACTGCTCTAGGTTTTATCTTAGGAGGTATTTTGCTTTTATTGTGGCATCAACAACAAAGCCATTCTCGGAACAATCATGCTTTAATTTTATGTTTGTGGCAGTATTTGTTACCAAGTTTGATAATTCTATTCAGCCTGCTAACTTTGGGTGAATATGGCTTCAATCTAGATTTAAGTACAGATTGGCTTGCGTTTCCAGAACCAGACAATCCTACGGATTTGATCACAAGAGGAAGGATGACACCTTATACGGCTTTGAACTTTTTCTTGTTTAATTTGGCTTTTTTACTTTTAATTCAAAAATACTATCTTACTGCTCAATTACTGATTGTTTTGGTAATAGCGATCGCGACTGTTAATTTAGTTGGTCATACTTACAACATCACTATATTTTACGAAGTCGTCTCGGGGACAGAAATGGCAATTCACACTGCCTTTGGTTTTATTTTGCTAGCTTTTGCTTTTTTAGGTAGTTGCCCCGAACGAGGCTGGATCAAAGAGATCGCTACAGAAAAAGCTGGCGGGTTGATGGCTCGTTGGTTATTCCCGATTTTGCTGCTTATTCCACCCTTCTCGGGCTGGTTTTTTTGGTGGTGGTTACAAGGAAATGTTTACAGTGTCAGATTAATTATTGCCCTGAGAATTTTATTGGAGATGGTATTTTTTGGGGTAATTGTCTGGTGGAGTGCCAAAAAGTTAAATGAAATGGACCGCCAACGACAACAGGTTTCTCAAGCATTATTAGATACTGAAAAGCGATTTCGCGCTATTTTTAATCAAACTTTTCAGTTTATTGGTCTACTTGCTCCTGATGGTACACTTTTGGAAGCAAATCAGACAATTTTGGATTTTGGTGGCATTAGCCTCTCAGAAGTAGTGGGCAAACCTTTTTGGCAAACCTATTGGTGGCAAATTTCTGAACAAACTCAATTAGATTTACAAAGTGCGATCGCACTGGCTAGACAAGGAGAATTTATTCGTTACGAAGTAGATCTTCAAGGTGCTAACAAACGAATCATTACTATCGATTTTTCTCTACGTCCAGTGATCGATGAAATAGGTGCAGTAATTTTATTGATTCCCGAAGGAAGAGATATTAGTGAGCGCAAACAGGCTGAAAAAGCTTTGCAAAAAAGTGAATTAAGATATCGAGCGATCGTAGAAGATCAAACGGAATTGATCTGTCGCTACTTACCAGATTCAACCATGTTATTTGCTAATGATGCCTACTGTCGTTATTTTGGTTTAGATAAAAATACTTTAATTAATCAAAAATATACTCCTGTAATTTATGAAACAGATCGTCAACGGGTAGATCAACTGGTTGAGTCTATGAACATCGATCATCCCAGCGTTATGATTGAAAATCGGGTTTGGGCAAAAGGAAAAGTGCGATGGACACAATGGAATAACAGGATGATTTTTGACCGACAAGGACAATTTTTGGAATATCAATCAGTAGGAAGAGATATAACTGAGCTTAAAGAGGTCGAAGAAAATTTAAGAGCAACTGAAGAACTTTTTCGTCAACTCGCAGAAAATATTAAAGACATCTTTTTTCTCTATTCTGCTGATGGCAAACTCATCTATGTTAGTCCAGCCTATGAAAAAATTTTGCATCAGTCTTGTAGCAGTTTATATGAAAATCCTGAATCTTGGCTAGCAATGGTTCATCCTAATGACCGCCCAATTTTCCAACAAGCTTTAGCTCAATTGAACCAAGGAGATCAAACCTATGAATACCGCGTTATCGCTCCAGATGGTGAGGAAGCGTCTCCCCGTGAGGGGTCGTCCCTGCCGTCGAACGGCAGGGCTTGTGAACTCCGTCAAATTAACTGGATTAGAACTAGAACTTTTGTGATCCAAGATGAGTCGGGCAAAGTTTACCGCATTGCTGGTATTGGTGAAGATGTAACAATCCAAAAACAAGCAGAAGAAAAATTTAACGCTTTGATTCAAGAATTGAAGCGAAGTAATGAAGCTTTAGAAGAATTTGCCTATGTAGTTTCTCACGATCTACTTTCTCCTTTGCACAAACAGCGAATGTTGAGAGAATTACTTTTAGCTCAGTATGGTGAAATTTTAGACGAGCAAGCACAAGAATATCTAGACAGCATGGCACAGCTAAACCAAAAAATGCAAAATCTCGTTCGAGGTTTATTGGCGTTTGCTCGTGTCACTACTCAAGCACAGCCATTTGTTTTAGTAGATCTTAATTCTGTAGTTCGAGAAGTTATTGAGGAATTTGAGGCAGAAATTGCCCAAGTTAACGCACAAATCGAAGTAGGAACATTACCTACGATTAATGGCGATCGCTTGCAATTATATCAACTATTTCATAATTTACTAGAAAATGCTCTTAAGTTTCGTGCTGTGGAGCGACAACTAAAAATTAAGATTTATCAGTTATTTACTACTCAAACACCATTAGATACTCAAATGTGTCAAATTATGATCGAAGATAATGGAATCGGTTTTGAAACTGAAGCAAGAGAAAAAATTTTTGCTCCTTTTCATCGTTTACAAAGTTATAGAAAATATAAAGGTACGGGTTTAGGTTTAGCAATTTGTCGTAAAATAATCGAACGTCATCAAGGCACAATTACTGCTCAAAGCCAGCTACAACAAGGAGCAAGTTTCACGATTTGTTTGCCATTCTAAAATTTCCTTGATTATATATATTAATTAAAATTTAAATTCAGATGCTGCGCTTATAAATTTTATTCTGTTCTGTTGAATAGTTATGTTATTAGTAAGGTAAGGCAGCGATGCGACCGCCTTTTAGGTTTCACGGGGCGTACAAGCTTTTGAGGAAACCTCGTGCATACAGCCGTTTCTCAAAGGACGCAAGCGAAGCGCATCAAGGCAGAGGGCAGAAGAAAGTAAAGTTATTATAGTGGGTTAACAAACTTAATTTTACTGCTTATTTTTGCTGAGTAACAGTAATATTTTTGGGTTTGTCTTAATGAAAAATTTAAAATTTTCCCAACTTTAATTTGTTGAAAAAAGATTTTGAGCAATTATCTATAATTAGTTAGAGTCAAATATTTTTACCTAATTATAAAATCAAATTAATATGGTATTTCACATATGAGAAAATATAAAAAGTTTTCTCATCTATTGTTCTTGTCATACTTTATTCTAATAGTACTATTGTTTGTTTTCTAAAATTTAATATACTTGTTATTTTGTTTAAAACTATTTCTTTCAATACTTTATTTGTAGTTTTCTTATGTTAAATCATCCCTGTCGAGTTTTATTGGTAGAAGATGAACCAGAAGATCTCGAAAAACTAAAAACAATATTGACTAATGCTCGTTCGGCGTCTTTTCGACGTGGATTTAATTTAACTCGGGCTGAAACCTTAGCTGAAGGCAAACAACTAATTGCTCAAGCAGAATTTGAGGTTGTAATTCTCGATCTGATGTTGCCAGATAGTCGTGGGCTTAATACCCTCCGAGAAATGCAATCTTTAAACTCTAAAGTTCCAATTATTGTTTTAACTTCAATAGAAGATGAAATTGTTGCTGTTAAAGTTTTAGAATTAGGAGCTTGTGGCTATTTACCTAAAAATGTTTTGGCTCAAAATTTATTAATTTATGCAATTCGCACTGCGATTGAGCGTAAACTTCAACTAGCCAAATTTGAAGAATGGCAAAAGCAACAACCAGCCCAAGAAATAGCTTTACTAGAAAATTTTTTAAACGAGCAGTTATTAAGTTCAGAATCTCTGCATAAAAAAATGCCAGACATCGTAGCAGAGATAAAAGAACACTATCATGATTTGCTTGATCGCTTTGTCGAACAAAAACTTTATCAAGTGCAATATCAAATAGCTTGTCAAATCGATGTTTTAGTCGAACAACTAGGATATCTTCAAGCTACTCCCAGAGATTTAGTTGAGGTTCATAGCGCAATTTTAAAACAAAAACAAGCAACTCTGGGTCATCGACAAGCTATGACTTATACCATAGAAGGACGCTATTTACTGTTAGAAATGATGGGTAAATTAGCAGCTTACTATCGTAAATATTATATTGGGTTAAATAAAATTAATCTTGCCCAAAATTATAATAACGAAGTTTCGAGAAGTAATCAAATATCAAATACTTAAACGATTTAATTAATGATGTTTTAATTTTTTTTTAATGTGTATAAGATATTTATTAAAACTATATGTCAGTGGAGATACTGCTCGAACTCGGAAAGCGATCGCTAATTTACAAGAGTTTTGTCAGCAACAATTGCCTGAACAAACCAAAATTGAAATTATCGATATTTTAAAAAATCCTGAAATTGCAGAAGAAAAAAAAATTTTAATTACGCCTACTCTAATCAAAGAGTTTCCTTTGCCTCAAGAGCGAATTATTGGCGACCTTGCTAATCGAGAGGTCGTTGCTTTTGCTCTTAATATTCAATTAAAATACCCTCAATCTGATTAATTAATGCTCTAAAACTAATCAATTATTATCTACAATTCACAATTGAGAGCGAGGCATGAACCAACCACCAGAACACGACGTGTTAGCAAAAATCGAAACAGGAATTTCTGGTTTTGATGTTTTTTCGGAAGGGGGATTGCCGAAAGGAAGAACAAGTTTAGTAACGGGAACTGCTGGCAGTGGTAAAACAATTTTTGCCTGTCAATTTTTAATCGAAGGTATTAAAAGAGGGCAAAACGGAGTTTTTGTAAGCTTTGAAGAATCACCAAAAATGTTGCGTAAAAATATGCGCGGGTTGGGTTGGGATATTCAAGCTTGGGAGCAAGAAGGTAAGTGGAGTTTTGTTGATGTTTCTCCTCAAGACCGTAATCTTCCTGTGGTGAGCGGTGAATATGAACTAGATCCTCTAATAACTCGCTTTATTTATGCCATTGAACGGGTCAATGCTCAAAGAGTAGCAATGGATTCTCTGGGAGCAATTTTTAGTTATGTGCCGAATATCGGTCAAGTTCGGAGTGTTTTGTTTAAACTAGCTCAACTGCTTCGAGAAATGGAAATTACGGCAGTATTAACCTCAGAACGTACTGCTGATTATGGAGAGATTAGTCGTTATGGGATTGAAGAATTTGTTGCCGATAATGTCATTATTCTCCGTAATTCTCTAGTTGAAGAAAAACGTCGTCGCACGATTGAAATTCTGAAGTTTCGGGGTGTATCTCATCAACATGGTGAGTTTCCTTTTACTATTGTCCCTGAGCAAGGAATTGTGGTAATTCCCTTTTCTACAGACGTATTAAAACGCAAATCCTCAAGAAACAGAATTACTTCAGGCAATCAAGAACTTGATGCTATGTGTGGAGGTGGTTGGTTTGAGGGTTCAATTATTTTGGTGTCGGGTGCGACTGGTACAGGTAAAACTCTGATGGCAACAGAATTTATCAAAGGAGGCGTGAAAAACGGCGAAAAATGTTTATTATTTGCCTTTGAAGAAAGTCGAGATCAACTTTTAGGTAATGCTTTGGGTTGGGGTGTCGACTTTGAGCGGATGGAAAGAGAGAACCAACTCAAAATTGTTTGTTATTATCCAGAAATCACTGGTCTTGAATCTCATTTTGTCAAAATGAGAACACAGATTGAACAGTTTCAACCCCAAAGGATAGCAATTGATAGTATTTCTGCACTAGAAAAAGTTTCGACTCTCAAAGCTTTTCGGGAATTTTTGCTAACTGTTAATACTATGATCAAAGAAAAAGGGATTACCTGTCTCTGTACAGCAAATACTCCAAGTTTAGTTGGTAGCGAGTCGATTACAGAATCAAATGTTTCTACTAATACAGATTTGATTGTGTTATTGCGCTACGTAGAAGTATATGGAGAAATTCGGCGAGGATTAGCTGTATTAAAAATGCGTGGTTCTAAACATGATAAAGATATTCGGGAGTTTTTGATCGATGATCGGGGAATGCATCTAGGACAAGCTTTTCGCAATATTACAGGCATTTTGGCAGGAAATCCTAGTTTAGTAAATTCTGATGAATTAGACCGCCTCAACAACTTATTTAAAGAAACGTAATAATTTGAGGAGGGAGTAATTAAAATGAAATCAAGCGAAACACAAAATTTAACTTCAAAATCTACTTTACCAAAGATAGAAATTTTAATCGTACAGGATTCTTACTCCTCAGCAGAAGCGATCGCATCTTTACTTATTAAAGCTGGATTTAAATTGATTTGGCATCAAGTAAGCACTCAAGCTGATTATCTTGCTCATTTAAGTCGTGATCTTGATTTGATTTTGGTTGATGATTGTCAGACTCAATTGCCAAGTAAAGAAGCATTAAGATTATGGGTCGAAAAAAAGCTAACCATACCTGTATTAATTATCAATGGGGAAGGTAAAATACCAGATGCAGTAGCAGCGATTAAAGCAGGAGCTAGTAATTATTTAACTAGCGCAGAAATGAAGCAATTGCCTTTAGCGGTTGAGCAAGTTTTACAAGAGCAATTTCATTTTTGTGTTCAACTAAGAAAATGTGTTCACGAAAGTGAGCAACAGCTACAAAAGCTAATTACTGAAAATGCCGATGGCATTATTGCAGTTGACGAACAAGGAATTGTTCAGTTTGTTAATCCCGCAGCACTTCAACTCTTACAAAAATCATCCACTCAGCTACTTGGCGAGTCATTCGGTTTTCCTGTAGTTAATGGAGATTATTTAGAAGTAGATATTCCTCAAACTCAAGGACATATTTTAGTTGCCCAAATGCGTGTGAGTCAAATTCTTTGGCAAGGGACGACTGCTTATCTTGTTTCTCTGCGAGATATTACCAAACTCAAACAAGCAGAGGAAGAAAAAGTCAAATTGTTGGCAGAAGCTCAAGCAGCTAATCGTGCTAAAGACGAATTTTTAGCAATTTTGTCTCACGAACTAAGAACTCCTTTGAATCCAATTGTAGGATGGTCACAGCTTATTAGTGGCGGGACACTTAATCAAACTCAAATTGAGCAAGGAGTAGAAATTATTCACCGCAACGCGATGTTGCAAGCTCAACTAATTGAAGAAATTTTAGATCTTTCTCGCATCGTTCGTGGCAAGCTGCAATTGGAAATATCAAAGGTAAATTTGAGCAAAATTGTCACTTATGCCCTTGAAAACTTGCATTTGGCAGCCCAAGCTAAATCGATTGAAATTATCACTCATTTTGAGCCAGATCTAGGTTTGGTTTACGGCGATCCTACTCGTTTACAACAAGTGATTTGGAATTTATTATCTAATGCAGTTAAATTTACTAGCGATCGCGGTAGGATAGAAATAACTCTCAAGAAGATTGGTAACACGGCGCAACTTCAAGTAACAGATAACGGCAAAGGAATTGAACCAGAATTTTTACCTTATGTGTTTGATTATTTTCGTCAGGCGGAAAATGTTACTAGTCGAGTAGTTGGTGGACTAGGATTGGGACTAGCGATTGTTCGTCACTTAGTCGAACTGCATGGAGGTACGGTAACTGCTCACAGTGATGGTATTGGGCAAGGTGCAACTTTTATTGTGACTCTTCCCATGATTGATAGTTGTGAGCAATCAAAGTCAGAGGGAAGTTTGTTTCGCTCTTTGAAGGATCTTAGTCAGGTCAAAGTTTTAGTGGTAGATGATGATGAAAGTTCTAGAAACTTACTAGTTGGTGTACTAAAAAATGAAGGAGCAGAAGCGATCGCTACAGCTTCGGGAAGTGATGCTTTAACCGCTATTCAAAAATCCCATCCAGATATTTTAGTCAGTGACATTGTTATGCCAGAAATGGATGGCTATCAATTAATTCAAAGAGTTAGAGAACTACCTGCCGAACAAGGAGGAAATCTAAGTGCGATCTCTTTAAGTGCTTATACTTCTTCAATTGATGCTCAACAAAGTCTAGCAGCAGGTTTTGATCTTCATCTCAATAAACCTTTAGATCTCAATAATTTTCTCAAGGTTGTCACTCAATTAGCTCAGAAAAATCTTTAATTGTATAGGGGAATTCATGAATTCCCTCTACTGAATGTGCAGAATTATCTAGGGTAAGCGGGATCGAGCGGTAAAGATTGAGGAATGACAGCTATGGCCACGTTTTTGCCTTCTCGGTCTAGCTCTAATTGCATTTTATGACCAACCCCATTGCGGTCTAGTAATTGTTGTAAGGTGTCAGCTTTTGTAATAGATTGACCATCAATTCCGACAATCACATCTCCGACATGAAGTCTTGCTGCTGATGCGGGGGAATCAGGTTGAACTGTCACAATGAGAAGTCCATGATCTTGATTAACTCTTTGTTTACGATTGGGAATTTGATTTAATCTATGTTTGATTTCTGGAGTTAAAGCAACCATTTCAATCCCAATATAAGGATGTTCTACTTTTCCTGTGGAAATCAATTGTTGAGCAATATTTTGAGCCGTATTAATAGGAATCGCAAAACCAAGTCCTTGAGTGCCACCAATAATGGCTGTATTGACACCAATTACTTCTCCTTGGGCATTGAGTAAAGGACCTCCCGAATTACCTGGATTGATTGCTGCATCAGTTTGCAGAAAACCAATTCGTTTATCTGCAATGCCGATATCACGACTGAAACGATGAGTAGCACTGATCACACCTACCGTAACCGTTTCTTGTAAACCTAAAGGATTGCCAATTGCGATCGCCCATTGTCCCTGTTCCACGCGATCGCTATCTCCAATTTTCACAGTAGGTAAATCTGTTGCTTCTACCTTAACTACAGCTATATCAGTAACAGGATCTTTTCCTAACACTTCACCATTCAAAAGACGACCATCTTGAAACGAAACTGTCACCTCATCAGCTTGGTTGACTACATGAGCATTAGTTAAAATTAGACCGTTAGGATCGATGACAAAACCAGAACCCAGTCCCCGTAAAGTTGGTTGAGAAGGCAAATTTCCTGGTTGTCTACCAAAGAAAGGAGGTAAAAATACACCATCTAAAGCACGAGAAACATTAACTTGAACTACGGCAGGTTCAACTGCTTTACTAACAGTAGTTACAAAGTTTGCTTGTTGAGTTGGCGATGGAATTGAATTTTGATCGAGAATAATTTCTGGTGTTACTTCTTTAATTGATTCCAATTGTTTTGATGATGCTGATTCAGCTTTTGCTGTTGGGGGATTAAGAATAACTAAACCCAGACTAATAATTATTGTTAATAAATAAATAATTAGATGACGATGCCAGTTCTTGCGATCGGCGATGAAGTATTTTGGTGCAATGCTCATCAAATAAATTTTTCCTCTCAAACTTGTAGTTATTTATCTGCACTCAACTACGCAGTTTGACAAGGATTTTTATTTAATTAATCTTGCTAGAGTTATAAATTTTCATCTAAGTTTTAAAGCTAGCCAAATTTTTTGTTTGTAAAAAAATATTAATATTCTTAATTAAACCAATAATAATCTTAAAAAACATATATTTTAGCCGAATATTTGGCTGATTTTTAGTGCTTATTTTAAGAGTAAAACTTAAGTTCTTGAATAAAAATAGAAACTATTAAAACAATTATTAATTTTATTTAGTAATTATTGATGCAAATTAATTGATAAAATTACATAATTAATTTAGTTATAACTTTTGATAGAGATTGTTCTTCTAAAAAGTAAATAGGATGGTTGTGAATACTAAAACGAAGGAATAGTTAATCATGAAAGGTCAAATGTGTTGGCTTCTTAATCGGGACAATAACACAAAAATAATTCTTCATTTACGCGAATATGCCTATCAATCTTGGCGACCTTATACCTCATATTCTCAATATTCAGTACCAGACTATCCAGTCCCTGGAGGTTCAAAAGGTTGGGCAACTTATCAAAAATTACGAGAAGCAGGTTGGACTTTAGTCAAAGGCGATCGCGCTTATCAAGAGGAAACACCTCGGGCTTATTCTATTTCTGAATTTGCTGCAAATTCTGTAAATAAAAACTAGATTACCTAGTAGTTAACAATCTTTATTTATACTGGCAAAGTATGTTAAATAATTAGCCCATAGAATCAAGTTTGATCTAAATTGTTTTGTCTAGACAATTAATAAACGAGCAAAAATAAACAAATTTAATCAGGTTTTAATTAAGGAATAATAACAATCTTAAAAATTATTAAAAGAAACAATAGTTATTAATTGGCTCAAAGCCTAAATCAACTAGGTAAAACTTTATTTTGTGTCCGAGTAAATCATTATTAAGTGGTGGGTGAGATTGATGTGGAGTAATTGTCTTAATAAACCAAAATTTGAGCAAGAGCAAAACGTTAGTTTTCTTGGGGGAACGGGAACAATTAAAAGTCGTCATCAAGAAGCTAATATGTGGACTTATACTGTTGAAATGAGTATGGGTTTAGAGCCAGATTTTGGTCGAGTAGGTGCAGAAACAACTATTGTTTTGGATGAAAGAGAGATTCATGAAGTATTAACCAGCAATTATTATTAAAATATTTCAATCGAGAGTGTTGCTGATGAATAAGCATAAAAACTGATATAGCACTACGGTTTTTGGTTATCAAATCAGATTTTTCTGTAGAGATAATTCATGAATTATCTCTATGGTTCGTGTTTGATCCTAATCTTTATTCGTAATGCCATACAGTATTTTTTAGCTTCTAAGACTAAGTTGCAGTAAAAAGTATAATTCAGCAACGCCTTAAATTTAAATTAATTTAAGACAATTTAAACTTAAAAACGCTTTAACAATAATGCTTGACTAATACCTAATTCAAAGCAACTTAAATCAGATAAATCTTTTTCCTTATTTAATCCTGGTGAAGTTAAAGCTACTTGCCACTCTTTTAAATCTAGTTGTAACCAATCTCCTAAAGTAACAGTAGTTGCTTCTCCCTCCAGGTTAGCTACAAAAGCAATGGCTTCAGTTGGATGATTAGGATTTGTCCGAACTCCATAAAAAATAGTATTTTCTTCTGAACTAATTTTATTAAAGCGGTCTTGAGGAGTTAAATTTTCTCTTAACCAAAGATGTTGTTGTCGAAAACGACGGAGTGTCAAATTAAACTTTGTTTGTTCGGAATTGAGGTGGGTTTCGTAATGGGAAATATTGCAGACATGATAACAATCTTCCATAAACATTAAAGCGAAGGTTTTTAAACGCTCTACATCGAGTTTTTTGAGGAATCGAACCATATTTGCTCGACGCAGTTCAGTTAAAGGCGCAATCTCAGTAATGCAATGACTATCCGCACAGCTTTTGAGAACTTCGACTACTTGATCCAAGTTGCAATCACATTGAACCATCAGCAAATTTAATGCTTTACCAAATTCCTGTAGTTGCTTGAGTTGTTTAAATCCTAGAGATTTGAGTCTACTAAAAAACTGAGGTTGCTGATAAATTGAAGGCTTAATACTCCAGTTTAAAAAACCAATTTCTTCTGAAACTACCTTAACTCCGTATCGCTCATCAGTATTACGAAAAAACATCCAGGGAGCGTGCATAGTAGCATTGATAAAATCCATTGGTAATCCTGGACTAAAACCATACACCCAAAGAGTCACCGCAGGATTGTCGTAGGCATTGTGTAGTACTTCTGATAAAGTTTTACCTAAACTCCAATTAATCGGTTTTTCTAAATCTACTTGATTGCCCCGACGTACAGTATCATGATTAGCACAACCAGTAATCCAGCGATCGCCTATCTGCATCACTTCACAAACTCGACTCCATTTTCGTTCCCAAAATCCTTTTAAAGCAGGGGTATTATGAGCAAAAATCAGAGGTCCCCATTGATAAGATTCGGGTTTAAGTTCGATTAATTCTCGATAACGGGAGGTTTCTTCCCAACCTTCTTCGGGCCAAGGACGACCATCTTCAAAGATAGTAAAGAGCAACCTTTGATTGCCATTAATTTCTTGAACAATATCACTCATTGCCAGTAAATAGGCATCATCCTGTTCTACTTTGCCAGAGAGAGGATTAAAAAAGCGAAAATCTTGTCCACCATCAACCCGAATTCCATCAGCCCCAGTATTAATTTTGCGTCGCTGCATTTCTAATAAAATTGCTCTTACGATGGGTAACTGGTGGTTTAAATCTTGACCATACATATTTGGTCCTTTGAGAAACTGACGAGAAATCAGTAACTCAGATTGATTATCGGCATGACCATAAACTAAATCATAAATAACTTGAATTGCTCCTGTGGGAAAATTATGCACTGTAGCGAGAAAATCGACTAATTCATCGGGACGCAAACTACCCAATAAAGTCGAATTAGTTGCACTAGAACCCAGAATAGGAACATCATAACCCCAGTCTTGAGTGTGGGGTTTACTCAATTCAATTTGAACTAAATCTTCTTCCTTCTCTTCACAGACAAAAGAGAAAAACTCACTTTCAGGACTATACTCATCTCGAAATTCGATAGTCGGTTCAATAGGTAAAAATTGAATCGCATCGTAACCAAGATAATTTTCTTCTGCTGAAGTAAGAGGTTGATGATTAGTTATTTTCTCAGCAATACGCTGATAAATTCGAGTTAATCCCTCAAAAGTGCCTTCAGCCGATGCCGTACCAACATGAATTTGCAAAATATTACTCGGATCGCCAACCCGAGGCACATCTCCCTCTCCTTGAATTCCCGTTCGTGAAAAATAATCTAAATCTAAGCGATTAGCTTGTAAACTATCCAGATCGTAAAGTTCGGCAGGAGCAAAAATTCCGTAGGGTAAAGAATAGGGAACAATATCTCTAATTGTTTGTAATTGCTCATTTCGGTCAATGTAGCGCAACCAATAAAAAGAACCAGCTTGTTCTCGATTACCTGCCCGCATTCCTGAGACTACACCCCAAAGATATTCTCCTTGTTGTTGCAGATAAACGCGATCGCGCTTAAAGGTAATTCTTTGTTCTTTAGCACGCCAATCAATCTGTTCTAAAGGAGTTAAAACTTCTAGATATACTTCTACTACTTCTCCTGTTAAAGAAGGAGTCCAAAAACCAATTTCTGTTAAACCATTGCCTAAATAATGCGCTCCTAATTTTTTAACGAGTGCTTGTGCTTTTTCCAAATACGTAGCAGATGAGGCTGCAATTTCTGCTGCCCAATCTAGCAGTTGTTGGGTCTTTTCTTCAACTAGACTGATTGATTTTTCGCTGTTGCTGATCACAGATACTAAATCTTAATTACTTATGTTTGATTGATTATCAGTTTTACATATTTGTCAAGATCGTGTTAATATACCGAAAGTTTTATGTAGAGTGTGTTAATCAAATTTATTTACGCATAAAACATTTGGCAAGTTCTTAAAGCGTACATATTTATTGTTTTGACTCAAGTTAATTAACTTACTAGCAGGTTAAAACTTGGGTTAAATAAGCTAATTATTGCAGATTTCAAAGGAATAACTTTGTTTTTAAAAAATTTCCAACTGCCGTTAATTAAAAAGCAAAAGAGCAACAATGATTGTTTGCTTAGAATCAATTTAATTTTAACTAAATTACTATAACCATTAAAATTCTGGGCAAACTTGTGTCTTGCCTTTTTTAAATCAAGATTGAGTTTAACTAAACTATTACTATTGGTTTAATTCAATCTAATCAAAAAAATGGGCTATGCCCAAGTGCGATCGTTGGTTTAATTGCTTCAATCAATCCTTACACACTATCTGATCATTAATTATGAAATCCTCACTAGTTATTCTTTATCACCGCGAACCTTACGATGAAGTTGTTAAAGATGGGAAAATACAATATTTACCAAAGAAAAGCCCCAATGGAATTTTACCTACCCTGAAAAGTTTTTTTGCCGATGTTAATCAAGGAACTTGGGTAGCGTGGAAACAAGTCAGTGTTAAACAAAAAGCCGACTTCCAATCTTTAGTCAACATCGAAGGAGAAGGCAACTATAACGTTAGACGTATTCCCCTCACTCCAGATCAAGTTAAACATTTTTATCACATCACATCCAAAGAAGCTTTTTGGCCAATTCTGCACTCCTTTCCTTATCATTTTGCCTACGAATCTTCTGATTGGGAAAATTTTCACACAATTAATCGTTTGTTTGCCGAAGCTGCCTGTGAAGAAGCTGCCGATGATGCTTTAATCTGGATTCATGATTACAATCTTTGGTTAGTTCCCTACTATATTCGCAAAATCAAACCAAACGCCAGAATTGCCTTTTTCCATCACACACCCTTCCCTTCAGTAGATATTTTCAATATTCTGCCTTGGCGTGAAGAAATTGTGGAAAGTCTCCTCTGTTGTGATGTGGTTGGTTTCCATATTCCTCGTTATTCAGAAAACTTTGTCAATGTTGCCCGCAGTCTTAAACCAGTAGAAATTGTGCAAAAAGAAGCCGTATCTGGACATTTAACCCCAGTCGGTACGGCTTTAGCTGAACCAGAAGTAGTTACTCAGCTACGCTACAAAGAACAATTGGTTAAAATCGATGCTTTTCCTGTCGGTACTAATCCCCAACACATTCTATCGGTTTTAAAACAACCAGAAGCCCAAAAGCGACTTACCGAAATCAAAGCGGAATTACAAGGACGCAAGTTAATTATTGCAGCAGGAAGAGTAGACTACGTTAAAGGTAACAAAGAAAAATTAGAAGCCTTTGGTCGTCTTTTAGATCGTCGTCCCGACTTACACGGCAAAATTCATTTAGTGATGACTTGCGTACAAGCTGCTGACGGAATGCGAGTGTATAAAAATGCTCAATCTCAGATCGAACAGTTAGTCGGTAAAATTAATGGACGCTATGCCAAACTCAACTGGACACCAATTCTGCTCTTTACTCAACCGATACCTTTAACTGAATTATTGTGTTATTACAAAGCAGCAGATATTTGTTGGACTACACCTCTACGAGACGGATTAAACTTAGTAGCTAAAGAATATATTGTGGCTCAAGAAGGCAATGGTGGAGCTTTGATCTTATCAGAGTTCGTTGGTGCAGCGGTAGAATTACCTGAAGCTATTTTAACTAATCCTTATTCTCTTGATCGCATGGATGAAGCCCTAGATAGAGCTTTAGCGATGTCACCAGAGGAAAAACAAGCACGAATGCAGAAGATGTATCAAACTGTAACTCAATACGATGTGAAGTATTGGGCAGATCGTTTGTTAGATCAATTTAAGCATCTTAAGCACGAAACAGTTGTAGAAAAAGAGCCAATTTTGGTTTAATTTTTTAAAATAATCTTATAACTGATAACTGATTAGGTGCGTTAGAAAGAAATTGATAACGCGCTTTTTTTTAAGGATTTTTCTGAATCAAGATAGATGACGGAAGCAAAAGCTTTTGCAAAGATAAGGAAATCAGCAGCAACAGATTTCAAAAATTTATAAATGATTCATCATAACTAACAATTATGCGAAATTTTAATCAAATTCAATCAACTAACTACGATCTAATTATTATTGGTGGCGGAATTAATGGCGCTGGAGTTGCTAGAGATGCTGCTTTACGAGGCTTAAAAACTATTTTGATTGAAAAAGGTGATTTTGCTGGCGGTACTTCTAGTTGGTCGACTCGTTTAATTCATGGAGGTTTACGCTATCTAGAATATTTTGAATTTCCTTTAGTCAGAGAATCTTTACAAGAAAGAGAAATTTTATTACGCACTGCACCCCATTTAGTTCATCCTTTATTATTAACTATTCCCATTTATCGCGATCGCTCTCGTCCTTACTGGAAGATTTGGGCAGGCATGATTCTCTACGATATCTTGAGTTTTGATAAGACTTTACCTCTTCATCGTATGTTACCCAAGGTTCAGTTTGAACAGTTATTTCGTCATGTAGACCGCGACGATCTTGCTGGTGGGGCGCAGTATTATGATGGTCAAGTTGCTTTGGCAGAAAGATTGTGTCTGGAAAACATTTTAGCTGCCCAAGAAGCTGGGGCAACGGTGTTAAATTATGTCGAAGTAACTCAACTGCCAATTGAAGACAACCGTATTAATCAGTTAATTTGTCAGGATAAATTAACGGGAGAAGAATTTATTGTTACAAGTAATCAAAATGCAGTAGTTATTAATACTTCTGGCCCTTGGGTAGACCGAGTTTGTCAGTTAGACAATGGTAAAAGTGCGATCGCTCTTACTCGTAAAATTGGTGGTACTAAAGGCAGCCATATTATTGTTCCGCCTTTCCCTGGCGCACCAGAAACTACTTTATACGTCGAGGCAAAATCTGATGGTCGTCCTTTCTTTATTGTCCCTTGGTTGGGAATGTATTTGATCGGAACTACGGATATTCCTTTTACGGGAGATTTAGACCGTATTAAGGCAGAAGACGAAGAAATTGATTATTTAATTCAAGAAACTAACAATATCATTCCCACAGCCAATTTAGCTCGTAAGGATATCAAATTTACCTATTCGGGAGTGCGTCCTTTACCCAATCAAGAAGGTAAGAAACCAGGCAGTATTACTCGTAAACATATTCTGTTCGATCACACTAAAGAAGGAGTGAACAATCTTATTTCTTTAATTGGCGGTAAGTTAACTACCTATCGTCATGTGGGAGAAGAAATGGTTGATGCTGCTTTCAAGAAAATGAAACAACCAGCTAAACCCTGTCAGACAGATAAAATACCTTTACCAGGGTGTATCTTTCCTAACGATCCTAGAATTTCTGAAGCGATCCAAGATTATCGTTATATTTTACCTGTCAACACCATTAATTACCTCTTTTCGGTTTATGGTGCTAAAGCTATTGAAGTCTTAGCTTTAATCGATCAAGATTCTGAATTAGCTCAACCTTTGACACCCGAATTACCTGACATTAAAGCCCAAATTGTTTATGCAGTGCGTGCAGAATTAGCTCATACTTTAGTAGATATTGCTCGTCGTCGCACCACGTTAGCAATGACAGGCAATTATGGATTGAATTTATTACCTGTTATGACAGAAATATTGAAAAAATACTGTGGTTGGAGTCAAACCAAATGCGATCGCTCGTGCCAAGCATATCGGACTTATATGGAAGAGAATTGTATTCCCGATTTTGAATTGTCTCTAGCAATGAAGTGATACCATCAAAATTAATAGAATAACTTCTTGTAGTGATGCCAGATTCAATCATGTATCAAGAGGATGCATTTGTCGTCCTCGAACCAGATCGAAGCGAACAATTTCTTTCCCCAGAAGAATTAAAAAACAAACTCAAACAGATTCTGTTGTCGGAGGGATTTGAAATACCTAGAGAGTTAAACAAATTTGATTCGGTAGATTTACAAGCCGAATATTTAATGAATAATTATTTTGAATTAGATCTCGGAGCAGGTCTATATTTACAGTGGTATGTAATTAGACTTGAAAAATAATAAGAAGCAATTAAAACAAGATTGGGAAGTTAGCGAAAAATTTAGCAGTCTCATCTCAACTACACTGCGGTCTCGATTACTAACAACCCAACCATAAACGAATTCTTGCTCTTCTTGTTAGTTTACAGCCGTGGAATCATTTGATAATTAAATTATTAAACGTGTCCCAATTTAAATTTGGTTGTTGCTCAATTGTTTTGATAATTCCAGCCTGATTAAAAGAAAAATAATTAGATTGCTCTAGCCGTTGAACTTGTGCTTCGTGCGTTTTTTGTGAATAAAAACCCAATAAAGTCAAACCAAAGACGACACTCATAATTATTTTAGTTATGCGTGTCAAAAAAAACACACCTCCTGAATTTATTACTCTACTATTTCAACCTACACAAAAAAAGAGTTCGTTTTTATCCTCTTTAAGGTAGATTCGTAAATCTATCAAAAGTAATAAATCAGAAAAATTTAAAATTCATAGTAAGGATTGTATGATATATCTGTGTTTCCATAATCAATTCCCATTTTATGTAGCTCTGAGGTTATTTGACTTCTGTGATGGGTTTGATGGTTAAACATCTGCACGTAATAGAAAGATCTCGACACTTTTCTATTTCTTTTCAATCTTTCACTCCAAAACTCGAAAATCTCATCGAGCCAAGTTTGAGAAAATACTTGAGATTCGCGAACAAGTTTTTCATCAAACTCAAAACGCGCAGCTTTTAATTCACTGTATTCAGAATATGGGGTAAATTCTGGATTAAATTCTGGAAGACTTTTTGTATGTATAAAAAAATAAATAGCTTCATCGATATTAATAATGTGATTCAAGGTTTTAAAAATTGAATCAAAAAACATTCCCCTATTTAAACGCAGTTGTTCGTCACTTAACTCATCACAAATTTTGAAAAGGCTTTCGTTCTGCCACTTGTTGTACAGAGCCATTGTCTTGAAGAAGTTTGACGTAATCATGATTCTTGCTCTAGGCATTTGAGTAGCAATTGTACAAAAAACAACGTTAAAGCTGTAAGCCTTCTACAGCAAAGGTTTCAAAAATTACAACTGCGATCGCTCGAAATTGGTCAATACGAGCATCAACCTAAACAGCATCATAAAAATGAATCGAGAATAATTCGAGATGAAGTATAAGCAACAACAGTAAATTTAGGTTAGTAATAACTAATGACAGATGACAAAAAATAAAAAACTAATAAATCTTAAAACATAAACTCTTACTTTTGTCTGTCTTATCAACTCATTAAAACTGTGTTTACCAAACAAAAAATATTACAAACAAAATATCTACTACAACAACAGTTAGGACATACCTCAGCAGGACATCAAACTTGGCTAGCAAAAGATTTAAACACTAACGAGAAAGTAACTATCAAACTGTTAGCTTTCAGTTCTCAAATGCACTCAAAAGAATTAAAACTCTTTCAAAGAGAAGCACAAATATTACAAAGTTTGAAACATCCTCGTATTCCCAAATATAGAGATTATTTCACTCTCAATCGGCAATTAGATAATGGTGTGATTTGGTTTGCATTAGTACAAGATTATATTCCTGGTTTTTCTCTACAAGAATTATTAGAACAGCATCAACTTTTTGATGAAGAAAAAATTAGAACAATTGCCAAAGAAATTCTAGAAATTTTGATTTATCTTCATGAATTAAATCCTCCTGTACTTCATCGCGATCTTAAACCCAGTAATTTAATTTTAGGAGAAGACGAACAAATTTATTTAATTGATTTTGGTGCAGTACAAATACAAACAACAGTTTCAGGAACAACTTTTACTGTAGTTGGAACTGCTGGTTATGCGCCTTTAGAACAGTTTTGGGGACGCGCAGTTCCTGCTTCCGATTTATATGCTTTGGGGATTACTTTGATTCATTTATTAACAGGAATTTCACCTGCAAATTTACCTTATCAAGATTCTCGCGTTCAGTTTCGCCATCTCGTTAATCTTAAACCCGATTTGATTAATTGGTTGGAAATAATTACAGAATTATCTGTAGAAAAGCGTTTTCCTAACGCTAAAATTGCTTTAGAGGCTTTAAGTTCTGATCAAGATATTGATACCTCAACAAGTAAAGAATCACCGAATCAAAAATCTTTAAATCTCAAACCAGAAAAAAGTTTAATTGAACTGAACCAAGAACAAAGACGATTAAATATTAAAATTCCAGCAGGTGGATTAGCCAGATTTAATGAAATTTTTAATGCTGGTTGTAGAGGATTGATTTTTTATTTTGTATTATTTTCTTTGAGTTTATTAATTAGTATTTTTATTCCTTATATTGGATTGTGTCTAATCTCGTTTGTTTTTATTTATATTGTTCTTTTATGCGGAACTAAAACAGAAATTAGTTTTGAATCTAATAGTTTTCAAATCAAGAGAAAGTTTTTAATTAAAAAATATGGTAAGCAAAGCTGCCCTAACTCTATAATTGTAGATATTTTTATTCAGCGTACTGGCTCTATTTTTCAAGTCAATATTCGGACAACCAATCATACCTATAATCTTGGTGGTGCTTTGAGTCAAGACGAAGCTATTTGGCTAGTACAAGAAATCAAACAATGGTTAGTTGATAGTTGATGGTTGAGACCTACGGTAGTGCGCTTCGCTTATGTTAATTGTTGATTATTCATCTCTCATAATTAGTAATTAGTAATTAGTAATTACTAACTGATAACTAATATCAGACTCAACCTATTAAAATTTTAGCCAGATCGGAATTATCTTACTAATCTTTGATTTATCAAATATTTAATCATCAAGTCTTTTAATTAAGAAGATTTTTTCTGAGATTTAATTCGCTCAATTTCTTGTTGTAATTCTTCTAATTGACGCTGTAATTCTTCTACTTCGGTCGGCGTTTCTTCAACTTTTACTTCTACTGAACCTTCTGCCCCAACTCTTTGATAATTACCTTGTTTGATTTGTTGATATTCTGAAGAGGTTGCCCATTGTTGTAAATAATGCAATCTTTCGACAGGAAAAGGATGACTTAAAAAAGTACCATTTCCGCCATTATAAATTAAAAATTTATAAATTTGATTCAAGCTATCTCGGTCTAGTTCTTGATAATTTTCCGCTTGTTTTTTAAACTCTTTTAAACTAATTTCATGAGCGTATTTCTTACTTCCTCCCGCCAATTTCATCATAGTTTTAATAATAGGCTCAAGGTCATCCATAACTAATAAAGCAGCCCGATCCGCAGATAATTCAGCTTTTCTACGCCATTCATAAAAGGCATAAATTAAACCACTACTAATTAAATTACCAAATCCTAAAGTTAATTCTCCTAGTAAAGAAGCAGCCCCCATCACCCAAATTGCCATCTGAATTAAAATGGTATGCTCACATTTAATATGTCCTAATTCATGGGCTAAAACAGTTCGTAATTCTGCCTCATCCATTAAGTCTAGAATTTCACTATTGACCACAATATAAGGTTCGTTACGTCCTAAAGCGTAACTATTAGCTAAGGGATTTTGATCGACATAAACAATTGGTTCAGGGGAAATATCTAAGTCTCGAACACATTCCCGAAAAATACCGTAGAGAGTCGAGTATTGCCTTACACCTGCCTGAATACAATTACCTAGAAGATAGATATTTTGTGGACGTTCGTAAAAATATTTAACAAAATTACTTGCTACTAAGTCAAACCCAGGAACACCGCGTAAGGTTTGTTCAGCTTGATAGTCAAGAGGATGTCGAAAAGCTTCACTAGATATTCCAGTATAAGTAGGCATAAAATAAAAGCGATCGCGAATAGGATAATCAGTGTATATTGTTAAGTAGAAATACGTAATTTTTATTTTGAATTATTTCTGATCGATGAGTAAAAATTAGGTATCATTATTTAAACTATTTTTTAAAATTTTATTCTCAATGTAAATTTTTCTTAATTTAACTTTAGCGCAATCGCGCTGAACTTTTGTCCTAGACAAGAGTATCAATGTTCTCAAAGCTTCATTCATTAATAACTGAAGCTACCTAGTTTAACGTAGTGGTCTAAATTGCAACAGTTGTGGTTCACCAGATGACTACTTCTAGTAAAATTACTGGAGTTCTCTCCCGTGGAACAGAGCTTTTAAGCGGTGTATATCAAATCAGAAAAGTTTTAGGACAAGGCGGATTTGGTATTACCTACCAGGGTGTAGATACTAGATTAAATCGACCTGTAGCTCTGAAAGAGTTTTTTCCCGAAGGTTGTTGGCGACAAGGTACAACTGTAATTTCCGCAGGAAGATGGACAGTGGACACCTATAGTGATGCAAAACAGAAGTTTCTTCAAGAAGGGCAAACTTTAGGACAATTCAACCATCCAGGCATAGTCAGAGTCTTTTATTACTTTGAAGAAAACAATACTGCTTATATGGTAATGGAATATCTTCACGGTAAGACTTTGGCGGAGTTACTCTCTCTGCGCGGTGGAAAAATGTCGGAAACGGAAGCTTTACAATATATGGAAAAAATTGGTAAAGCTCTAGAAATTCTACATAACGCTCAGTTTCTACATCGGGATATCAAGCCTGATAACATCATGTTAACAAATGATGGCAGGGTGGTTTTGATTGATTTTGGAGCAGCAAGGGATTTTACTGCTCGTAATACGCAAAGATTCACCGCTATGTTTACCCCTGGATATGCGCCGTTAGAACAATATGGTCAAGCCTTGAAAATGGGACCTTATACTGACCTTTATGCTCTCGGTGCAACTTTATACCATTTACTCACAGGCGTAGTTCCTTTGTCTGCGGTAGAAAGGGCAGCAGGAATGGAGTTGAAATCAGCCCGACAACTTAATCCTGAGATTAGACCCCATATTTCTCAAGCAATTACTACAGCAATGGCGATGGAAGTTCAAGCACGCGCACAATCGGTAGGAGAATTTCTTCAGCTTTTACGGGGTAATCAAGCTAATTTTTTGGCAGAAGAACAATTAAATTTTTATCAATCTTTTCAAGATCCTTGGAGTCCCTTTAATTCATGCCCAAGAATTAATCCTAAACCGACTAATTCTTCTGATTCTTGGTTTTAAATTTTCAATTCACAATTAAGCTCATGATGTTAAAAGATATCAAAATTACGATGTTAGGTACGAGTGGAGCAGGTAAGACTAGTTATCTACTCGGAATGTATGCGGTGATGCAGACAGGGGTACAGGGTTTTACCATCTCCGCTAGAGATATGGATACAGATTTAGATTTGACTGAGAAATGGGAAAAATTAATCAACGTTCAAGGCGAAGATCGTTGGCCTACTCCTAATGCAGGCGCAATGGAGAATTATAATTTTGATTTTAGCTACGGTTTTCGCCCGATTATGGGGTTTGAATGGATGGATTATCGAGGTCTAGCTTTAAGCGATCGCTCTGGGGAACAAGATGTTCAACAATTGAGTAGTTACTTGGCAGATTCCGATTGTTTGTTTTTGTGTGTTTCAGGAGAACATTTAGGAGATCAAGTTACTCCCACCACTGTTAGAGAAATTAAAAGCGATCGCATGAATCAGTTTATTCAGCAGGTGATTAGTAGACACAAACAACCCGATCCTGAACGTCCTTTTCCTGTAGTCATTGCGATTACTAAATATGACCTGTGTTTTCATCGAGAAAAACAAGCGGTGATTGAAGACATCAAAAAATTGTTTCAGGCATTGTTTACCCCTGATTCTGGTTGGTTGGTGATGATTTGTCCTGTCAGTTTAGGCAAAGAACTTTGTCAAGATCCAGAACACGGTAACATCGTTCCTGTTAATGTTCACCTCCCCATCGTCTTTTCAATTTATTCTCAGTTGAGAGCTTATGGGTTAAAACTTAAAAATAGTCGCGACCGCGCTTATGAAGAAATAGATCGTCTCAAACAAGCTAGCCCACTCATTCAGTGGTTAAAAAGATGGGAATTTCGAGAAAAAGCAGAAAGATTACAAGATTTAGAAGCTGAAATTACAACTGTAGAAGCCAATATGAACTTACTTGCTCAACAATTACGACAAGTTTCAATGTTTTTCAGTGGTAGTGAGGTAACCGCCGATGTCTGAACGCAAATGGGCTGCCATTGTTTACGGACGTAGTTATTACTTGGATTTTCGTCTAATTGCTGTTCCTAAAGACTTTAGTAACAGAAAAATAGATTGGGCATTAGAACATATTATTGCGACTACTAGAACGGCGGATAAATTATCTGCTCATCCTCGTTGGTCTTTATTTAAAGATAAATCTCATTGCATTATTGGTGTTACTTGTATGGTGCGAGATTTACTTGGCAATTTGACTAATGAAGCAGGACAAGATTTAACTCAAGATAATTGTGGTCGACCTCTTTATGTGTTTGTTGGCTATAGTACCAAATTAGAAAATTCCCAACCATCGACTAATTATTTTCCTTATATGGGCAATAATTTAAAGATTTTTCAGCCTCTTTACGATTATGTTCAACAGCAATGGCAAGTTAAAAAATATGACCGAGATCATAATCAAACGATCATAACAGATTATCACAATTTAATTATAGAAAACCCATTTAGCAATTACTCAACTAACGATAAAAATTTTACTATTAATCATCAATATCGTGTTCCTAACCGCATTTTTCTTTGGCAAGATTTAGAAATTTGGCGACAAAAATTATGGTATAAAGCTGCTGATTGTCAACAGCCTCTATCTCTTTGTTTGGGTGCTAATAAACAAAAAGATTTGATTACAAGTCCTTTTCATAACGGAACAGTTGAAGATATTAACGAATTTATTATTCAAGAAAAAACTAATTTAGCCAATCAATTTCAATCTAGTTCTCTATCTCAAAAAATTTCCGAAAAGATTAAAACAGACCTCAAAATTACTTTTCAAAATGCAGAAAAAGCTGCCGTTGTCGGACAAGAAATAATTAATAATTTGGGTACGAAAGTAAATCAAAAATCAACTTCAAATTCTACTGAAAATTTTGGATTTAAACCTAAAAATTCTAATCCAGACCGAGATTGGTTTTAAAGTTTTAATGTTTAATAGTTTCAGGTTTGAGCAAATTTCTGGTAGCTGTTTATTTGACCTTTTTTTGAGTAGTCGTGCAAAATTAATTACTTAGTAGAGACAAGGCAGTGCTTCTTCGCCTCGCTCAGGAGGACACAGAGGACAGGATGAAATTTGAAATGTGTAAATAATTAGCAATTGCAGTATATAGCCAGATCAGAGTTTTTTTTTCTACGATGGTAAAAATAGGCAATTTAGTTTAATTGAAGCATCAACAATAAACTGAAAGAATTTTTAATGAATCGTCGAATTTTTTTGACCTGGATCTGGTTAGGTTTTTTAGCGAGTAGTTCTCCTAGAGCGATCGCTAGTATCATCACGCAGAATAAACACCACTCAGACTTCAATTCTTCATCAAACAACTCAAAAGCAGTCGTTTTTTATGTAGCCACCAATGGTAGCGATCGCTGGTCGGGAAAACGGAAAAGATCAAATTATGCCAAACAAGACGGCCCTTTTGCGACTCTAAAACGAGCGCGGGATGCAATCCGAGAACTTAAACATCAGCAAGGTGGAACTCTTCAGCAACCTGTAACTGTATTACTGCGCGGTGGCACTTACTTTTTGTCAGAACCACTAATCTTGACTCCTGAAGATTCTGGGACAGCAGATTATCCGATTACCTATAGAGCATATCCCAACGAAAAACCAATCATTAGTGGTGGACAACCTATAACCAATTGGAAAAAACAAGGCGATCTCTGGGTTGCCAACTTACCCAAAGTAAAACAAAAACAATGGTACTTTCGCTTGCTTCGGGTTAACGAACATTGGGCAATTCGCGCTCGTTATCCTAACTTCGATCCGAAACATCCTCTTACAGGAGGTTGGTTATATGTAGATCAACCAGAAAGTGTTTCTGAGCAATCTTTACGCGATCGCCTTCCGCTCTCTCCTGACAAATTTCCGAATTGGCAAAACTGGGAGGGAGCAGAAGTCCATATTTTTTTGAAACGTAATTATGGCAATGCCATTTTTCCAGTCTCTGATGTGGATCGAGACAATCATAGCCTGTTAGGTAATTTCGTTAACACCAGTTATCCTACTGATTTTGGTAATCGCTTTTTGATTGAAAATGTTCGTGAAGCTCTAGATAGTCCTGGTGAGTGGTATTTAGACATCAAAACTGGTGAGTTATTGTATTGGTCGACAGAAGCTGACTTTCCCAACAATGTAGAAGTAGTCGCACCTATCATGACTAAGCTAATTATGTTACAGGGAGAAAGCCAAACAGAAAGTTTTGTCGAACACCTTAATTTTCAAGAATTAACTTTCACAGATACCGACTACACTTTGGCAGACTATTATTTTGTCTCGGCAGACGCTGCGATTTGGTTATCAGCAACCCGACAATGCACCATCGAAAATTGCTTTTTTACCAATCTTGGCGGAAACGCAATCTGGCTAGAACAACACAGTCACAATAATCAGATCGTAAGCAACCAGATGAAACATTTAGGCAATGGTGGTGTCGTACTTTGGGGAAAAACCGAAAACCAGCCCTTCGACAATCTAATTGCTGCAAATGAATTTGAAGATCTTGGCAAAATCTATAAACATACAAGCGGTGTCTATGTAATATCTGGCAGTGGTAATAAAATTGCTTACAACCAGATTAAACATTCATCTCGCTATGGTATCTATCTCGTCTCTCTAGGTAACGATCATTATTCCCATAACAACCTGATCGAATTTAATGAAGTCATAGATTCTAGTCTAGAAACAGTCGACACCTGTGCCATTGGAACTTTAGGAAGGGATCAACAACCAAGCAACAATATCATTCGTTTTAACTCGATTCGTAACGTCGTCGGCATGGGAACTACAACAAGTGGAGAAATTATCTCACCATATTTCTCTTGGGGA